>NZ_JBSFWK010000020.1:0-128347 GCF_053594815.1 Streptomyces sp. NPDC002577
ACGTCATCACGGTCGACGGTCAGGTCATCGGCGAAATGCCGGTCGCCAGTGGCGTCGGGCACGTACTTCACAGTGACAACGATCCTCAGACTCACTGAAGGTCCCTTCGGCAGTGATGGCACTCAGTGCCCTAAACTAAGCACACTCAGTGCCATCGATCCAGTCCCGGACTTGGTGATGTGGGACTAATACGGGGCAGGTCGACGTGGTCGTTCGTATGGTCGGCGAGATCGAGAGTGTCATCGCCAAAAGGTGAACGTGCTGCCCTGTCGCACGTGCGCCGAAGGGAACTCGGTTCCTCTCTTGTGGGGAACGCGATGCCATATGTCGACGGCGTGGCGGGCCGGATCAATGCCCTGCTAAAATCTGCACGTTGGCCTTCGGCGTGTGCGTGCGTCCGGAGGCTTTTTTCATGCCTTCCGACACCTCCGCGCCCACCACGCCTTCCACCACCGGCTACCGATCCCTGCTCCGCAACCGTGAGTTCGCCGGCCTGTACGCCAGCTTCACGCTCACGGTCGCGGCAAGCACCTTGTCGGGCTTCGCGCTCGGCACACTGGTCGATCACCAGACGGGATCCCCGTTCCTGACGGCCGTGAGCATGTACGGCGCCACGTTCGCGACGGTGCTCGGTGCCTTGACGCTGATGTCGGTCGCGGACGGGAGCCGTCCTCGCCGGACGGTCGTCGTGCTCCAGTGCGTCTCGCTGGTGGGGATTGCCGCACAGGCGATTCCGGGGCTGCCGTTGGCTGCCCGGTTCGGTCTGCTCCTGGTGCTCGGATTCTTCCAGTCGCTGGGGACGGGCACGCGGATGGGGCTGCTCGCTGAAGCCGTGCCGACCTCTGCCTATGCGCCGGCACGCTCGCTGATGAACATCACCTCGGGTGGCATGGCGATACTCGGCTATGCCGACGGCGCCGTACTGCTGCGGTATCTGAGCCCGCAGGGAGTCTTCGTCGTCGCAGCAGCGCTGACCGGACTCGGGACGGTCGTAGTGGCGACGACCGTCCGGGAACACTCGATCCGTCTGACCCGTCGCCCCGGACTGCGCCAGACCTGGACGACGAACATCGCTCTCTTCTCCCACTCAGGGCAGCGGGCCCTGCTGCTGAACCTGTGGGTCCCCAACGGCCTGATCGTCGGCTGCGAGGCCTTGTTCATCTCCTATGCTCCGGGCCACGCCGGCGCCCTCCTGGCCGCCGGATCGGCGGGCATGCTTCTCGGGGACCTGACCGTCGGGAGACTGCTCACCGCCGGCCGGCGACGCCGCTCCGCGTACGCCCTGCGACTGCTGCTGGCGACGCCTTACCTGCTGTTTGCGATCCACCCGCCCATGTGGGTGGTGATGGCCGCGGTGTTCGTGGCCAGTGCCGGGTTCGCCGCCACCCTGCCCCTGCAGGAGCAGCTTCTCGAGCTGACGCCCGATCCGGTCCGCGGCCAGGTCCAGGGCGTCGAGTCGGCCGGCCGGATGACCTGGCAGGGCATCGGTGCCGCGATCGCCGGCGGCCTCGCCCAGCACGTCGCCCCCGGCACCGCGGTCACGGCTCTCGCTGCAGTCTCCGTTGCCATCACCGTCGTCTCCCGGCCGTTCGTGGTCCGCGCCCGCGCTGTCCGTGTCGAGGAGGCCGGCGCAAAGAAGGTCGGCGCATGAGCCGCAATTTATCTTGACATCAAGATTTCTCGTGGGGCAGGCTACCCCTCGTGGAGGTGGAGCGTGCGGACGTGGAATGTGCACGCACGCGGAACACAAGGAGGAAGACCATCAGCGACGCCAGCGGATTCACGAGCATTGCCCCGACCATCCTCGCCGACCTCCTGGGGCGCGAGCAGGTCATGGACATCGGCATCCGCCCCCTGTGGTCCCCGATGTCACGCCTGGCCGGCCCGGCCTTCACCGTGAAGTGCCCTCCCGGCGACAACCTCATGCTGCACGCCGCCATCCACCGGGCGGAGCCGGGTTCGGTCATCGTGGTGGAGTCGGGCGACGTGGACTACGCACTTGCCGGGGGTAACGTCTGCGCCGTCGCCCAGCGCCGGGGCGTCGCGGGCTTCGTTCTCGACGGGGTGATCCGCGATGTCGCCGAGGCGCGCGAGATCGGCTTTCCCGTGTTCGCCCGGGGGGTGATCCCCATCCCCGGGACCAAGTCGGCCGTCGAGCCGCTCAACCTCCCGGTCCGGTGCGGCGGGGTGACGGTGGAGCCCGGCGACATCGTGGTGGCCGACGAGGAGGGCGTCGTGGTCGTTCCCGGCACACGTCAGGAGGAGTTGCTCGTCGCGGCCCGGGCGAAGCTAGCCAAAGAGGCCGACGAATCACTCGAAGCCTGGGAAGAGGCGCATCGCACCCGCATCGACAAGTTCCTTCGCGACAACGGCTTCGAGGAGTGACCTACGCGGGCGACGCATCGGAAACGCAACGGAAGCGCAACGGAAAACGGAATGCACTCGTCCCGTGCGGGCGTTGACCTTCGCATGACTTCCCCACGCAAGCTTGGCTCATCCGCTCTCGAGGTCTTCCCGCTGGCTCTCGGCGGCAACGTCTTCGGCTGGACCGCCGACGAGGCGCAGTCCTTCGCCGTGCTCGACGCCTACGCGGAGGCCGGCGGCAACTTCGTCGACACCGCCGACTCCTACTCCGCCTGGGTCGAGGGCAACCAGGGAGGCGAGTCCGAGACCGTCATCGGCAACTGGCTGGCCTCGCGAGGCAACCGCGCGGACGTCGTCGTCGCCACCAAGGTCGGGGCCCACCCGCAGTACAAGGGGCTGTCGGCCGCCAACATCAAGGCGGCGGCCGACGCGTCCCTGCGGCGCCTGCGCACCGACTACATCGACCTGTATTACACGCACTTCGACGACACGTCCGTGCCCGTCGACGAGATCGTCACGGCCCTCGACGAACTGGTGCGGGCGGGCAAGGTGCGGGCGGTCGGTGCCTCCAACCTGAGCCCGGAGCGGCTCCAGGAGTCCCTGGACTTCGCCGACCGTACCGGCCTGACCCGCTACACCGTGCTGCAGCCCCACTACAACCTGGTCTCCCGCGACACCTATGAAGGGGGCTTGCAGACCGTCGCCGAACGTGCCGGTCTCGCCGCCGTGCCGTACTACGCGCTGGCCGCCGGCTTCCTGACCGGCAAGTACCGGCCCGGCGCGACGGTCGACAGCGTGCGGGCCGGGAGGGCAGCCGCCTACCTGGAGAGCGAGCGGGGTGTCCGCGTCCTCGCCGCGCTCGACGAGATCGCACAGGAGCGCGGGGCCGAGGTCCCGACCGTGGCCCTGGCGTGGCTCGCCGCACAGCCGACGGTCGTCGCGCCGATCGCCAGTGCCCGCAGCGTCGAGCAGCTGCCGGCCCTGGTCGCGGTGGCAGACCTCGAACTGACGGGTGAGGAGCTGGCAAAGCTGGACGCTGCGTCCGCGTAAGGACATGCCCGGGGTCTGGGCGGGTGCGTCAGGCCCCCATGGCGGTGGGGGGCTCGGCCCGGCGCCGTCGGCCTGCGGCGCATTGGCGCGCCTTGGGCCTGCGGTGGCCCGGCGCCACCGCCCTGCGGCGGTCGGCAGCCGCGAGAAGGCTGTGTGTGCCGGCGGGTGGGGGACTCGGGGAGCCGTGTGGCGGCCTGGCGCCATCGGCCTGTGGCGGCCCGGCACGCCACCGCCCTGTGGCGGCGGCCCGGCGCCACCGACCTGCGGCAACTTGGAGCCATCGGTCTGTGGCGACCTGGTGCCGTCGATCTGCGGCGGCTTGGCGTGCCACCGGCTGGCAGGCGGCCCAGCGCCACCGCCCTCCGGCCTCGGTCGGCAGCCGCCAGGACGCTCTGCGCGCCGCGGCGGTCAGCACCGCCGGTCCGGCCCGCGGGCGCGCCGACCTGCCGGTTTCCGGGAAGTGTGTGGGAGGCGTTGACACCTGCGCCACCAGCTCCTAGCGTCCCTTCACGCGAACCGGTTCGACAATCGGTTCGTTTCCCTCCCATCCCTCGCCCGCCCCACTGGCACGATCCCCTCCCGGGAGCATCGAACCGATTCGACGAAGGAGCCCCGTGAACATCGGTGAGATCGCCAAGCGGGCCGGTGTCTCGCGGAGCACCGTGTCGTACGCACTGAGCGGCAAGCGCCCGGTGTCGGACGACACCCGCGAGAAGATCCAGCGGGTCATCGACGAGCTGGGCTACCGGCCCAACGCGAGCGCACGCGCCCTGGCCAACGGCCGTACCAGCACCATCGGTCTCGTCTTCCCTCCGGCCGGCGACCACTACACCGGAATGCAGCTCGATTTCATCGGCAGCGTCGTGGAGGCCGCGGCCATCCACGACTACGACGTGCTGCTCTCGCCGAGCGGAATGGACAGCGACCGCTCGTTTCAGCGGCTGCTGGGCGAGCGACGCGTCGACGGCGCGATCCTGATGGAGATCAGACTCCAGGACGACCGGGTCGGTCACCTCACCGACATGAACTTCCCCGCCGTCTGCATCGGCCGCACCGCGCAGCCGGAGAGCGACTGGTGGGTCGCTCTGGATCACACCGCCCTTGTGGCGGCCTGTGTCCATCACCTCGCGGACCTGGGCCACCGCAGGGTCGCCTTCGTGAACCGGCCCGAGCGACTGCTGCGGGCCGGATACGAGTCCGCGCACCGGGGGTTCGACGGCTTCACGAAGGCCGCGGCGGAGCGTGGGCTCACCGCCCGCACGTACTGCTGCGGGGACGACGCCCCTTCCGGTCAGGACTGCCTGGAGCAGATCCTGCACGACGACCCTGCCACCACGGCCCTCGTCACGCTGAACGAGGCCGCGCTGGGCGGTATCTACCGGGGCCTGGCCACGGCGGGCCGCCATGTGCCGCGCGACTTCTCCGTCACCGGCGTCGTGGCCACCCGATGGGCCGAGACGGTGACCCCCCAGCTCACGGCGGCCGACGTGCCGGCGGCGCAACTGGGGCGCCTGGCCGTCGAACTGCTCGTCGAGCGGCTCGACCATCCCGACGCACCGCCCCGCCACCACCTGCTCGCTCCGCCGATCTCACTGCGTGCCAGCACCGGCCCGGCCGGTGCTGTGGCGGCCGGTGCCGGGTCACCAGCGGACGAGCACCGGGACTCCGCCTCCGGACCCGACCTCTGACCGTACTGCGGCCGACAGCGGCACTCATCCCCGCCCGTGATCGAGGAGCGACAACCCATGCCTGTGTTCCGCGTCGTTGACAACACCCTCGAGGTCCAGAAGGGGCACGAAATCCTCCGTGTCGAACCGTGGGGTGCCGACAGCGTCCGGGTGCGAGCCGCCCGGTACCGCATACCCGCCGAGAGCATCGGGGCCCTGGACGACACCCCGCCGTCGGCCGACGGCGCCCCGGTGAGCGTCAGCGCCGACGACTCCTCCGGCATGCTCGTCAACGGAGAACTCACCGTCTCGGCCGTCTGCCACTGGGACGAGGTCCGGCTGACCTTCACCCGTACCAGCAGCGGCGAGGAACTGCTCGCCGAGGCCGCCCCGCCGTGGGCGCGCGGCGCCCGCTCCTGGCAGGGCAACCGCTCGGGCGTCCACCAGGTCGAGCAGTGCTTCGCCGCGTACCCGGGGGAGCGCCTGTACGGCCTCGGCCAGCACACCCACGGCCGGCTCGACCACAAGGGCCTGCGCCTGGGCCTGGTGCAGCGCAACTGCGAGGTCAGCATCCCGTTCGCGCTGTCCAGCCGTGGTTACGGCTTCCTGTGGAACGTCCCGGCACTGGGCTCCGTGGAGTTCGCCGAGAACGGCACCTCCTGGACCGCCGACCAGACACGCGAGATCGACTACTGGATCACCGCCGCCCGTACCCCCAAGGAGATCCTGTCCCGGTACGCCGACGTCACCGGCCACGCCCCCGAACTGCCCGAGTGGGCCAGCGGCTTCTGGCAGTGCAAGCTGCGCTACCGCACCCAGGACGAACTCATGGCCGTCGCCCGCGAGCACAAGCGCCGGGGCCTGCCGATGTCCGTGATCGTCACGGACTACTTCCACTGGTCGGCCATGGGCGACTACCGCTTCGACGAGGCGGAGTGGCCCGACCCGAAGGCCATGGTCGACGAACTGGCCGACCTCGGTGTGGAGCTGATGGTCTCGATCTGGCCCACCGTCTCACCGCTGTCGGAGAACTACGCCGACTTCCGCGACCGGGGCCTGCTCCTCGGCTCCGACCAGGGCGCCGAGTTCCACCACCTCGTACAGGACAAGGGCATGGCCACGCAGATGCCCGTCGCCGTCTACGACCCGACCAACCCGGACACGCGCGCGTTCGTGTGGGATCTGATCCGCCGCAACTACCTCGACCTCGGCATCCAGGTGTTCTGGCTGGACGCCTGCGAGCCGGAACTCGTCCCCGCACACCCGGCCAACCTCACGCTGTACGCAGGTCCGGGGGCGCAGGCCGCGAACGTCTTCCCCCGTGACAACGCCCGTATGCTCGCGGACGGCATGGCTGCCGCCGGGCAGCCGGGCACGGTGCTGCTGTCCCGGTCCGCGTGGGCCGGCTCGCAGAAGTACGGGGCCGCGGTCTGGTCCGGGGACATCCCCGCGACCTGGGACTCCCTGTCCCGGCAGGTGCGGGCCGGACTGTCCATCGCCATCGCGGGCATTCCCTGGTGGACCACCGACATCGGCGGCTTCCATGGCGGCGACCCGGACGACGCCGGCTACCGGGAACTGATGATCCGCTGGTTCCAGTACGGCGCCTTCTGCCCGCTCTTCCGGCTGCACGGCGACCGCGAACCGCGCATGCCGTGGGGCCACGCACAGACCGGCGGTCCCAACGAGGTGTGGTCGTACGGCGAGCAGGCGTACGAGATCCTCGCCGCCCACCTCCATCTGCGCGAGCGGCTGCGGCCCTACATCCACGAGCAGATGCGTACGGCGTCGGCGCACGGCACCCCGCCGATGCGGCCGCTCTTCGTCGACTTCCCGGACGACGAGGCCGCCTGGGCCGTCGAGGACCAGTTCCTGTTCGGCCCGGACATCCTCGTCGCGCCCGTCACCTCCGCCGGCGCGACCGAGCGGCAGGTCTACCTTCCCGAGGGCCGGAGCTGGACCGACGCCTGGACCGGCCGCGAGTACGCGGGAGGCCGGACCGTCACCGCTGACGCACCGATCGAGCACATCCCCGTGTTCGTGGCCCAGGGGTCCGACGTGCTGCGTCTCTTCGCACCGACGGAGGCGGCGGATCGCTGATCGCCGTTGCTTCCGGCCGGGTGGACGGCGCGGCCGCCGGCGGGTCAGCGGACCAGGTCGCCGGGGTCGGTGTTGGCGCCGCACAGCACGACGGCGACCTTCTCGCCGGGGCCGGGCCGGTAGGCGGGATCGGGGCCGGTGAGCGCGGCGAGGGCGGAGGCGGTGCCGTGCTCGACCGCCACCCTGCGGTGGTCCCACAGGCTCTGGCGGGCCCGGACGATCTCGTCGTCCGATACGAGGACGGAGTGCACGCCGTCCTGCTGGGCTGCGTGGAGCGCCATCGCGGAGGCGCGGCGTGCGCCGAGGGAGTCGGCGGCGACGGAGTCCACGGTGACGTCGACCGGGCGGCCGGCCTGGATCGCGGCGTTGAGCGCGCGGCAGTTCTCCGGCTCGACCGCGACGGTGCGAATCCCGTGGTGCCGGGCGGCGGTCGCCACGCCGGCGAACAGCCCGCCGCCGCCGACGGCGACCACGACCGTGTCCAGGTCGGGGAGCCGGTCGTGGATCTCCTCCAGCAGCGTGCCGGCCCCGGCGGCGATCAGCGGGTGGTCGTAGGCGTGGGAGGCGAGCGCGCCGGTGGTGGCGACGAAGTCCTCGCAGGCGGCGAGGGCCTCGGCGTACTCCGTGCCGACCAGCCGGACGTCGGCGTCGTAGGCGCGCAGCCTGGCCACCTTCACCGCGGGGGCGGTGGCCGGGAGGAAGACGGTGGCGGTGACGCCCTGCTGGCGGGCGGCCCAGGCGCAGGCCAGCCCGGCATTGCCGCCGGAGGCGATGGTCACCCCGGCCTCGGGGAGGGTGCCGGCGTCACGGTGGGCCTGGAGGAAGTTCTGCGCGCCGCGGGCCTTGAAGGAGCCGGTGTGCTGCATGTACTCCAGCGCCAGCCAGACCTCGGGCGCCGCCGGCCCGCGGTCGGAGGCGCCGATCGCGCCGGGATCGGCCGGGGCGAGGACGACGGGGCGGACCCGCCCGGTGATCCGTTCGGTGGCGGCCTTGATGTCGCCGTAGGTGAGCTGGTGCATGGCGTTGCTCCTGCCGGCAGAGAGGCGCGCGCGAGCATGGGACCGGACATCGGCGGTGGACAGTGGGCCGAGTGCCCTCGTGTCGCCACAGTGAGCGGTCGTGGGTGCGTGCTGTTCGATACACCGTATCGTACAGTGACTCACATGCCACGGCACTCCGATTCCCTGGATCGCGCGACCCCTGACCGCATCGCCGAGGCCGCGCTGTCGCTGGTCGACGAGGGCGGCCCGGCGGCGTTGACCTTCCGGGCACTGGCCGCACGGCTGGGCATCTCCCTCGCCTCTGTCCAGCGCCGCTGCACCGACCTGGCCGGTCTGCTGGATCTGTGCACCGACCATCTGGCGGCCCGCCTGCCCGAGACCGATCCCGGTACCGACTGGGCCACCGCCACCGAGACGCGGTTCACCGCGCTGTACGGGCTGCTGGCGGCCCACCCCGGCCTGGTCGCGCTGCGCGGCGCCCGTCCCTGGCTGGGTCCGAACCTGCTGGCCCGACTGGTCGAACCGCAACTCGCCGACAGCCTCGAGGCCGGGATGACCCCCGAGGAGGCGATCACCGCGTACCGGCGGATGCACTTGCTCACGCTGGGCAGCGCCAGCTTCGTCGACCACCGCGACCCCAGGTCCGCCCAAGCGGCCACGCGCACCGCGCTGGCCGCGCTCGACCCGGAGGAGTTCCCGGCGCTGACCGGCAACCTGGCCGCGATCGTGCCCGCCGTGGTCGACCACGAGGTCTATTACGGAGCACTGCGCCAGCTCATCGGCGCCGCCGACCCGATGAGGGCGACGACCGAGGGGAACCGGCGCTGATCACTGCGTCTTCAGCGGCGGGCGAGGGGGAGGCGACGACGCCGTCGGCGCCTCCCCGGAGGCGCGGCGAGCGGGTGTGTGTCAGAGCGTGCGGCTCAGCAGCGACAGCAGCGCCGTCCAGTGGCGTTCCGTCGCCTCGGCGTTGTACTGGGCGGTGTCGGCCTGGGTGTAACCGTGGTGCGCGCCTGCGTACACCTCGGTCTGGTGACGGACGCCCGCATCGGTGAGCGCCTTGTCGAGGCGGTCGATCTGCTCCTGCGGCAGCGAGTGGTCCTGGTCGGCGTGGCCGAAGTAGACCTCGGCGGTGATGCGGGCCGCCGCCAGGTGCGGGCTGTCGGGCGCGTCGGTCGCCAGCTGCCCGCCGTGGAAGCCGGCCGCGGCTGCGACCCGCTCCGGAAAGGCACCGGCGGTGCGCAGGGCCAGACGGGCTCCCATGCAGTAGCCCGTGACGCCGACCGGCCCGTCGGCGGCCTGGGGGCAGTCGGCGAGCCAGCGCAGATAGGCGTCGGCGTCGCGCATCGCCGGCTCGGGCGTCAACGACTGCATGATCGGGCCGATCTTCTGGAAGATGTCCGGGCGTTCGGCGGTGTCGATGAGGTCGGGCACCTCGACCACCGGGGCACGCCCGTGGCGGTAGAAGACGTTGGGGACCAGGACGGTGTAGCCGGCTTCGGCGAGGCGGTCGGCCATCTTCTCCAGCTGGGGCCGGAGTCCGAACGCGTCCATGTAGAACAGGACCGCGGGGTGCGGGGCGTTGTCGTCGGGGTACGCGAGGTAGGCGTCGGCCGTGCCGTCCTGCGTGGGGATGTCCAGGGATGTTCCACGCACGGTGGTCATGGGGGCTTGCTCTCTTTCCTTGGGCTGGTTCGGCGAGGGCCGTTCGCGGTGGGCCGTTCCCGGTCGATACGCCGTGCTTTCGGGTCGTCGGTCTTCGGTGTCAGCCGCTCTGGGCGGCGGCACGGCGCTGCCGTTTGCCGAGGGGCGCCTGGGAGAGGTCCTCGGCCTTCGACTTGAGGTTCTTGTAGCCGTAGCCGCGCTCGGTCAGCCACGCTTCCGCGGCGGCTTCAGCGCGTTCGGTCGCCTCCAGGATGTCCTCTTCGGCCTCTCCGGAGTCCAGGAAACGGAAGGTGAAGGCGGACCGGGCGGCGATGTCGTAGCTGAGGTGCCCCTCGGGGGTGAAAGCGGCGTGCAGCACGTCGTGTTCGTGCGCGCGGGCGAGGAGTTCGGCGCGTTGGCCGGGCTCGAGTCCGTCGAAGACGCCGCGGACGGTGATACGGAAGGTGCGAGTGCTCATTCCCTGCACCCTAAGCGGCGAGATCAGTTCCGTTCCACCGTGGTCCCGGTGGCTGATCCGGCCCGCGGGCTTCGCGGGCCGGGCCGGCCGCGGTGGTCACGCCGACGCGGCCGGCCGTCCCAGTGGCTACGCCGCGGCCGGGACGCGCTGAGCGAGGGACTCGCGGACCGCGCGCACCAGGGCCTGGGCGCGGGGATCGCTGGTCACCGTGGGCTGCATGCCGTTGGTCACGTAGGCGAAGGCGATGCCCAGCTCGGGGTCGGCGAAGGCGAGGGAACCGCCGCGGCCGGGGTGGCCGAAGGCCGTGGGCGAGCTCATCGGGGATGCCGGGCTGTGCAGCATGTATCCCATCCCGAAGCGGGTCCTGGCGAGCAGCACCCGGTCACGTCCGGCGGCCTGCTCGGTACGGGCCTCGGCGAGCATGCGCCGGGTGAGTATCCGCCCCTCGCCGAGCGCCGCGTAGAGGCCGGCGAGCCCGCGTGCGGTGGCGATGCCGTTGGACGCGGGCAGCTCGGCGGCCCGCCAGGCCGGGTCGTTCTCGTCCGGGGAGGGCGAGACGGTGCCGAAGGCGCGACGCGTCAGTGAGGCCGGGTCGGCGTACGCCTCGGCGACCTCCCGGCGAGGACGCATCCGCAGCGTGCCGTCCTTCGGGGCCGGGGGCTCGACGGCGGCGATCCGCCCCACCCGTTCCTGCTGGTCATCGGGCAGGCCGAGCCACAGGTCGAGTCCGAGCGGCTCGGTGAGCTCCTCGGCGAGTACGGTGCCGAGCGAGCGCCCGTCCACCCGCCGGACCAGCTCGCCGAGCAGCCAGCTGAAGGTCTGCGCGTGGTAGCCGTGCGCGGTGCCCGGCTCCCACAGCGGACGCTGTGCGGCGACCGCCACCGGACCGGTGATCCCGTCCTCGGCCTGCGCGGCGGTGAGAGGAGTGTCCAGCGCGGCCACTCCGCCCTGATGGGAGAGCAACTGCCGTACGGTGATGCGCTCCTTGCCCGCGGCCCCGAACTCCGGCCAGTAGTCGCACACCGGGGCGTCCAGGTCGATCCGGCCGCGGTCGGCGAGGAGCAGCAGGACCGTGGCGGCCACACCCTTCGTGGCGGAGCGCAGAATCTGCCCGGTGTCCTCGGTCCAGGGTCTGGCCACGCCCTCAGGGGCGTCGGCGTCCGCGGTGCCGCCCCACAGATCGACCACGGGACGGCCGTCCTGATAGACGGCGACGGCCGCGCCGCGCTCGCCGAGATGCGTGAAGTTCGCCTCGAAGGCGTGGCGGACGGCCTCGAAGCCGTCGGCCGCCGTGCCCTTGATGAACGTGCCCTGGAATTCCGGTTCGTCGTTCTGCATGGCCTCTCCCGTGCGTGCGTTCGCAGTCACCCTATCCCTCTTTGATCGATGATCGATCATTCGGCTGTCACGGGATTCATTTCTTACGTCACACGCCCGGCTGGGAATACGTGGCAGGGCCGGTGCCCCGGAGGGGACACCGGCCCTGCCCGCCTGGTGAGCGCTGCGTCTAGGTGGCATCCGCCTTGAAGGCGTCGAGCCACGCGGTCGGCCACGGCGCGCTCCCACGCCCGCTCCGGGGGACGTGGACCGTGACATAACGGCCCGACGCAGCGAGCCGCCGCGGATGGCCGTCGACCGCCTCGCCCCACACCTCGAACCGGAAGGTCAACGACGACGTTCCGACGCGCTCCAGCACGACGGCCGTCGTGACCTCCTGCCCGAACCACAGCGGGGACGCGAAGTCGACCTCGTACCGCACGCGCGGTGCGGAGCCGAAGTAGCCGGCGATGCCGCGCTCCCGTATCAGCGTCGCCTCGGCGGCCTCGACGAAACGGACGATGGACGTGTTGTGGTGATGGCCGCCGGCGTCGGTGTCCATCCACTCCACCCGGGACCGGTGGACGGCGCGGGCGAACCCCTCGCCGTCCCCGGGCTCAGGCGACGGGTGCCGGTTCACGGGACGGCGTCCATCGCAGGTGGGTGTTCCGGTCGGACTCGTCGGCCCGCAGGAGCGAGAGACGAGGGCGTACGGCATCGGTGCGCGAGGTCGGCGGCTTGCGACTCCCGGCCCTGAACTGCACCGGCCACTGAGCCGCCGCGCCCCGGTACTCCTGCTCGGCCGCCGCGTGCAGCGTCCAGTGCGGGTCGTAGAGGTGGGTGCGGCCGATGGCGCACAGGTCGGCGCGGCCCGCCAGCAGGATCGAGTTCACGTCGTCGTACGAGGCGATGGCGCCGACCGCGATGACCGCCGTGCCGGTGGCGGCGGCGACCTCGTGGCGGATCCGGTCCGCGAACGGGGTCTGGTAGGAGCGGCCGAACGAGGGGCGCTCGTCCTTGGTGACCTGGCCCGATGAGACGTCGATCGCGTCCGCCCCGTGCGCGGCGAACGCGCGGGCGATCTCGACGGCGTCGTGCTCGGTGTTGCCGTCCGGCACCCAGTCGGTCGCGGAGACACGCACGATCACCGGCCGCTCGGCCGGCCAGACGGCGCGGACGGCGTCGAACACCTCCAGCGCGAACCGGAGCCGGTTCTCCAGCGAGCCGCCGTACTCGTCCGTGCGGTGGTTCGCGATCGGCGAGAGGAAGGAGGAGAGCAAGTAGCCGTGTGCACAGTGCAGTTCGAGCAGGTCGAAGCCCGCCTCCGCGCCGCGTCGCGCCGCGGCGACGAAATCGGAGGTGATCCGGTCCATGTCGGCGCGGGTGAGCTCGCGCGGGACCACCGATCCGGGGCCGTAGGGGAGCGGCGACGGGCCCACGATCTCCCAGTTCCCCTCCTCCAGCGGGTCGTCCATGCCCTCCCACATGAGCCGCGTCGAGCCCTTCCGGCCCGAGTGGCCGAGCTGGAGGCCGATGCGCGCGGTGCTGCGGTCGTGGACGAAAGACACGATCCGCGCCCAGGAGTCACGCTGCTCGTCGGTCCACAGCCCCGTGCAGCCCGGCGTGATGCGGCCCTCGGGCGAGACGCAGACCATCTCCGTCATCACCAGCCCGGCACCGCCCATGGCCTTCGAGCCGAGGTGGACGAGATGGAAGTCGCCCGGTACGCCGTCGACGGCGGAGTACATGTCCATCGGGGACACGATCACCCGGTTCTTCAGCTCCAACTGTCCGAGCCGGTACGGCTGGAACATCGCGGGCGCGACGTCACCGAGGCCCTGGGACGCGGCGAACGCGGCGTCGACGCGATCCGCGAACTCCTGGTCGCGCGTGCGCAGGTTCTCGTACGTGATGCGGCGCGACCGCGTCAGCAGGTTGAAGCAGAACTGGGTCGGCTCCTGGTCGACGTACATGCCGATGTTCTCGAACCACTCCAGCGAGGCCTGGGCGGCACGCTGCGTGGACTCGACGACGGGGCGCCGCTCGGTCTCGTAGGCCGTCAACGCGGCCTCGATGCCGGGGTGTTCGTGCAGGCAGGCGGCCAGCGCGAGCGAGTCCTCCATGGCCAGTTTGGTGCCCGACCCGATCGAGAAGTGCGCGGTGTGCGCGGCGTCGCCGACGAGGACGAGGTTCCCGTGGTGCCACCGCTCGTTGCGTACGGTGGTGAAGCCGAGCCACCTCGAGTTGTTGGCGAACACCTTGTGACCCGCGAGCTCCTCGGCGAACAGGTCGCGGAGGCGCTCGACGGCCCGCTCGTCGGAGGCGCCCGGCGGGAACTCGGCCCCCTCGGTGGCGTCGAAGCCAGCCCGGCGCCAGACGTCCTCGTGCATCTCGACGATGAAGGTGGAGCCGCTGTCGGAGTAGGGGTAGCCGTGGACCTGCATGGTCCCCCACTCCGTCTGTTTGATGAAGAACTGGAAGGCTTCGAAGACCAGGTCCGTGCCGAGCCACATGTACTTGTTGCGGCGCCGGTCCAGAGCGGGGCGGAACACGTCCGCGTAGGCCGTCCGGACCTGGGAGTTGACGCCGTCGGCCGCGACCACCAGGTCGTACGACGCACGGAGGTCGGCTACGTCCGGGGCGAGCGTCCGGAAGTGCACGACGACCCCCAGATCGCGGCAACGTTCCTGCAGCAGGCGGAGCAGTTCCTTGCGGCTCATCGCCGCGAAGCCCTGGCCGCCGACGGTGTGGCGCCTGCCATGGACGTGGATGTCGATGTCCGTCCAGCGGGCGAACCGCTTCGCCATGGCGTCGGCGAACTCGGTGTCGGCGTTCTCGATGCCGCCGAGCGTCTCGTCCGAGAACACCACGCCGAAGCCGAACGTGTCGTCCGGGGCGTTGCGCTCCCAGACGGTGATGTCGTGGGACGGGTCGAGCTGTTTCATCAGAGCAGCGAAATAGAGGCCACCGGGCCCACCGCCGACGATCCCGATCTTCAAGGGTGTTCCTCTCGTTGCTCTCACTGCGAATGGGGGCACCTCCCAGGCCCTTCAGGCACTGGGGGAGGCAGACAGCGCGGCCTGCTCGTCCTCGACGATCTTCCGGAGCGCGAAACGCTGCAGCTTGCCGCTCGAATTGCGCGGCAGGGACGCGCAGAACCGCACGTCGCGCGGGTACTTGTAGGGCGCCAGGACCTGCTTGACGTGGTCCTGGATCTCCTTGGCCTTGGCGGCGTCGCCCGGCACCCCGTCGCGCAGTACGACGAAGGCGCACACGACGGAACCGCGCTCGGTGTCGGGGCGGCCGACCACGGCTGCCTCGACCACGTCGGGGTGGGTGTCGATGGCGGCCTCGACCTCGGGCCCGCCGATGTTGTAGCCCGAGGAGACGATCATGTTGTCGCTGCGGGCGTGGTAGTGGAAATAGCCGTCCTCGTCCCGGTGGAAGATGTCACCGGTGACGTTCCAGCCGGCCACGACGTAGTCCTTCTGGCGCTCGTCGTCGAGGTAGCGGCAGCCGACCGGGCCGATGACGCCGAGCCGGCCGGGCTCGCCCGGGCCGAGCTCCGAGCCGTCCAGGCCGAGGACGGTGGCGCGGTAGCCCGGTACGGGCTTGCCGGTGGCGCCGGGCCGGATGTCGTCACCGGCGGCCGAGATGAAGATGTGCAGCAGCTCGGTCGCGCCGATGCCGTCGATGATCCTCAGTCCCAGCCTGTCGCGCAGCTGCTCCCAGGTGTCCTTGGGAATGTGTTCGCCCGCCGACACACCGGCCCGCACCCCGGCGAGCTGCTGCTCCTTCCCCTCGCGCAGGATGGCCTTGTACGCCGTGGGCGCCGTCGCGAGCACCGTGACGCCCTCCCGCTCGACGAGCTCCGCGAGCTGCAGCGGGGTGGCCGCCTCCGTCAGCAGGGCGCAGGCGCCTGCCCGCAGCGGGAACACGACGAGCATGCCGAGGCCGAAGGTGAAGGCGAAGGGGGCCGTACAGGCGACCAGGTCGTCGGAGCGCAGCCGCAGCGTGTGACGGCCGAAGGTGTTGTCGATGGACAGGATGTCGCGGTGGAAATGCATGGTGATCTTCGGGACGCCCGTACTGCCGGAGGTGGGCCCGAGGAGCGCCACGTCGTCCGCGGCGGTCTCCACATTGGTGAACCGGCCGGACTTGGCCGCGGCGCGGGCCACGAGATCGTTTGGACCGCCACCGCCGTACTCGACGACTGTCAGCGACGGCAGTGTGGTGTCCCGGACGGTGTGGGCGTCCTCGGCGAACCGGTGGTCCACCAGCGCGATCGAGGGCCGGGTCCGCTCGACGACCGGGGCGATCTCCCGGGCGCGGAGCGCGGCCATGGTGGTCACGACGACGCCACCGGCCTTGAGCACACCGAGCCAAGCAGCCACGGTCCAGGGGGTGTTGGGGGAACGCAGCATGACGCGCTGCCCGGGCACCAGACCGAGGTCCTCGGTCAGCACCTGGGCGACCTGGTTGGCCCGTTTCTGCAGCTCGCCGTAGGTCCAGGTCTCCCCGGCCGGCGTACGCAGCGCCGGGCGGCCGGGCCCGAAGGCCGAAACGGGGGCGTCGATGATCTCGGTGGCGGCGTTGAGCCGCTCGGGATAGTGCAGTTCCGGCGTGGTGAACTCGATCACCGGCCACAGGTGCGCGGGAGGAAGGTGGTCGCGGGCGAACGTGTCCAGATGCGCAGAGGTCGAAAGAGACAACGGAGGGGTCAACGGAGGTGTCAACGGAGGCGTCCTTCCGGGAGCCCGCCGCCGGAGCGGCGGGTTCAGGTGGTGCGGATCATGCCCTCCTGGACGACAGTGGCCAGGTGACGGTGGTCGAGGGTGAAGAAGCGGCCGGTGCCGAGGCCACGGCCCGCGTCGGCGGCGACGGCTTCCTGGACGTAGAGGAGCCAGTCGCCCACCGGTCCCGGGCGGTGGAACCACATGGCGTGGTCGAGGCTCGCGGTGACCAGCTCGGGCTTGGCCCACGGCAGGTCGAGGACGCGCAGGACGGGTTCGAGGATCGTGTAGTCGCAGACGTACGCGAGCGCGGCCAGGTCCCGCTGCGCGTCGGTCAGCCCCTCGACGGGCCGGAGCGGGTCGAACGGCTTCAGCCACACCGCCTGGTGCGGCACCTGCTTTCCCTCGACGGTGAGATAGACGGGACCGGGCACGTGCCGCATGTCGAAGCTGCGGCCACCGGACCAGTAGGCCTTCGACTCCTCGGTCATCGAGCCGCCGCTCCGCCCGGCGAGATACTCCGCCGAACTGGGCAGCTCCTCGGGACCGGGGACGGCGTCGGCCAGCTCGGCGACGGCATCGGTCAGCTCGGCCTGGAAGGTCCCGCCGGGCTCGCCCGCGGCGAAGTTGGCGAGGCAGACGTAGAGCGGCTTGCCGTTCTGGTAGCCGCGTACCTGCCGGGTGCTGTAGCCGCGGCCGTCGCGCAGCAGCTCCACCTCGTAGTGCACCTCGGCCCCGATGTCGGCCGGGCGCAGGAAGTAACCGTGCATCGAGTGCAGCGTCTTGCCGTCCGTCACCGACCGCATGGCGGCGGCCGCGGCCTGGGCGACCAGGTCGCCGCCGTACGCCTTCGGCCATGGGCAGGGCTGGGTGATCGCGGTGAACGCGAGGTCGAAGTGCTCGGGCTGAGCGGGCGTCAGGGTGACGGCCGCGGTGAAGATCGCGGAGGTCGGGCGCGTCCCGACTGACGTCGGCTCGGAGGCCGTCATCGGCTCAGCCAGTCGCGCAGGTCGGCGTCGGCGACGTCGGGCAGGTTGACGACGATGTTCTCCGGGGTCCGGGTCGTCATCCACGTCAGCGGCTTGCTCCGTGAGAGATTGCACTCGATGTGCGGCATGAACGGCGGTACGAACACCCAGTCGCCCTCCGCCATGTCGACGTAGTCCTCGAACTTCTCGCCGAAGTAGATGCGCGCCCGGCCCGACAGGACGTAGCCGCCGGTCTCGGCCTCGCCGTGGTGGTGGGTGACCGAGCGGTAGCCCGGCTCGTTGCTGACCTTGCCGAACCACAGCTTGGTGGCCGGGGTGTGCTGGATGCTGACGCCCGAGATGCGGACGGCGCCGCCCGAGTCGGCGGTGCCCGGGTCCTCGTGGCCGCCACGGGTCACCACCGGAGCGACGATCCCGCTGGGCAGCCGGTACATCGAGTTGTCGCCCTCGAGGCGGTACGTGCTGCTCTGTTCGACATGCGGCTGACGCCGCGCGACGGGCTCCATAAGTCGGCTCCGTTTCAGTCGTGTTGTTCGGCCGTCTTGTTCAGCCGTCTGGTCGACCGGGTGGTTCATCCGTCTGGTCCAGCCGTGTTCAGCGCCGTCGTGGCGCTCAGCGCGATGTCTCGTATTTTTCACGACCGTCAGATAGTGTCAATACGCAACGCCGGATGGACCGGATCGAGACGCGACGAATCGCGATCGAAACCGAACTGGAGGCCGTATGACGCCCATCGCCGTGAACCCGGACGCTCTGCCGAAGCCCAGTGGCTATTCGCACGGAACTCTGGTGGGGAACACGCTCCACCTGGGCGGACAGACCGCTCTGGATGCCGACATGAAGATCGTGCCGGGAGGCATCGTCGAGCAGTTCCGTCAGGCGTTCAGCAATGTGCTGACGACGCTGCGGGCGGCGGGCGGCGAGCCGGAGGACCTGGTCAGCGTGACCCTCTACCTCACCGACATCCCCGACTACCAGGCCCACGGCAAAGAGATCGGGAAGGTCTGGCGCGAGCTCGCCGGGCCCGTCTACCCCGCGATGGCGGGCATCGGCTGCACCGCCCTGTGGCAGCCCGAGGCGATGATCGAGATTCTCGGCGTGGCGGTGATCCCCGAGGACCGGCTCGATGGGGGTACCTCCCAGGCCCTTAAGACACTGGGGGAGTCACGCTCATGACGCCTCGCTCATGACGCCTCGCTCATGACCGGACGGTGACAGCCCGCTGATCCTGTCCGTGGATGACAGCCAGGGCGTGCTCACGTGCCGGCGCGCTCAGTGCGCTGTTCAGATCGTCGAACAGCGCGCCCGCGGTCACCCCGTTCCACCCCGGAGGCAGCAGCGACAGCGGAAGCCCCGGATCGCGGTAGGGCAGCCGCCGCCACTCGGTGAGCATCGGTACGTACATCTGGAACGCCTCCAACGGAGTCGTCGGCGCCGTCCCACTCGCCGACGCCCGGTCCAGGAGAGGACGGTGGCGTTGCAGGAAGTCCGCGTACAGTTCGGTGAGTTCGTCCAGATCCCACCACGTGCGGACCTTTGACCGAGTGTCCCCGAAGGCGAAGTGGTCGCCGGTGAAGATGTCGACGTATGCGGACAGGCCTCGGCGTTCCAGGGTCAGGCGTGTCTCCGACGCCAGGTTGCCCGGCGCGACCCACACTCCGGGGGCGGCGGTGCCGAACCCCAGGCGCGTGAGGGCCGACCGCAGTTCGTGCCGCTTCTCACGCTCGGACTCGGGTACGGAGTACACGACCACGAGCCAGCCGTCGTCCGCGACCGCCCGCACGCGCTCGAAGATCCGCACGTCGCCCTCGGCGAGCATCTCCAGGGCCGGGTCCGCGAGGGCGTACCCCGCCGCGCCCGCGTGGCGCTCACTGCGGAGCACCCCGCGCCGCTTCAGACGGGAGATCGAGGAGCGTACGGCCTGACCCTCGACTCCGAGGTCGGCCATGAGCCTCACCACTGATGCCACCGACAGCCAGTTGTGTTCGGCGCGCGCGTACAGGCCGAAGAGGGTGAGGATCAACTGAGCGAGGCGGGTGTCCCGCCTGCCTGCGGCTCCACGGGGTGACTGAAGCTCCTCTGTCATTTCTGCACCAGCCACTGTCGAGCCCTGTCATCGAACGAGCCGGAAGCATATTGCGGGTACTTGGCGGTCGTCCAGGCGTCACTACGCTGCTGGCGCCGTGCTGTGGACATTTGAGTGCCGCTCAGCTATTGCCCGCTGGAATCAGTGCTCTCCCGACCAATGCGTGTCACGGGTGTTGACGCCGTGCCAGGAGGGGCGCCATTCTCGCCGAGGCGAAATCCCGTATGACGTCCGGTACTTCGAACGCGCTACTGCCCTGCAGAGCAAGGATCGTGATGGCGCTTCGCTGTCGAACCGGTTCGAAAGAGCCGCGGCGGCGACGGTGTCGAATCGGTTCGACAGAGCACGTATCAACGCACAGGAGCCGTAACCATGGTGCAATCCAGAGCATCACGAGCATCGAGAGCAAGACGGGCAGGACCGGGCCGGCCGACCGCGATGGTCGCGGTCGCGGCGCTGGGCCTCGGCCTGCTGGGGACGGGGCTGACCGCGCCGGCCGCGACCGCCGCCGAGCTGCCGGGCCCGAAGCTGCACTACACCTTCGACGCCGACGACCTGAGCTCCGGGACCGTCAAGGACAGCTCAGGCAACGGCCTCGACGGCACCCTCGTCAACGGGTCGACCGCCACGGTGGTCGACGGAGCGGGCGGGGGCTCGGCCCTGGACCTGCCCGGCGGGGCGCCCAGCTCCGACGGGGCGTACGTCCGGCTGCCCCGTGCGGCGCTGGCCGGTGCCACCGACCTGACCGTCTCGGCGCGGGTGCGGTGGGACGGCACCGCGTCGTCGTGGCAGTGGATATACGCGCTCGGCAAGGACACCAACCAGTACCTGTTCTCCACTCCGTACAACGGTGACGGCAAGCTCCGTACCGCCGTCACCACCTCGGGCGGCGGAGGCGAGGCCCAGGTCACCGGGTACGCGGCACTGCCCGCCGACACGTGGAAGACCCTCACCGTCACGCTCGACACGACCGAGGACCGTGTCACCGCCTACCTGGACGGCGCGGCTGTGGCGTCCGCGAAGACCACGATCAGTGCCTCCCAACTGCTTGACGCCTCCACCACCTTCGCCGGCTACATCGGCAAGTCCTTCTACCAGGACCCGCTCTTCGACGGCGCCGTCGACGACTTCGCCATCTACCACAGCGCGCTGACGGCCGCGCAGGTCGCCGAACTGGCGGGCGAGGCGCCGCAGCCGACCGAGCTGACGCAGACCTCCTTCACCATCCGCACCACCACCGGCACGGCTCCCGACCTGCCCGCCGCGGTCCGCGCCGAGTACTCCGACGGCTACGACCGCGACGTGCCGGTCGACTGGGACGAGGTCGCCCCCGACAAGTACGCCGCACCCGGCACCTTCACGGTCAAGGGCACGGCCGCCGGACAGGACGTCACCGCCACCGTCACCGTGGTCCGCGAGGGCGCCCTCACCGTCGACCTCGCGAAGGACACCGGCGCCTTCCACGGCGGTGCCGCCGGCACCCTCTACGGCGTCTACGGCCAGGACGTGCCCACCAACAACCTCATCGAGGGCATGAACCTGCGCACCGTCTCCACCAAGGCGCAGGACGGGCCGCAGCACCCGGGCGCCGACGCTCTCGAGGTCGTCAAGCCGCTCGCCGACTCCACCGACGGCGACGTGTACATCTACATGACGGACATCCACCGGGGCTTCCCCTACCAGTGGGAGGGCAGCACCCCCGAGGAGAAGGTGAAGATCTACCGCGAGAAGGTCGCCAAACAGGTCGACCAGGTGCTCCAACTGCCCAAGAAGTACCAGGACAACATCGTCTTCGTGCCCTTCAACGAGCCCGAAGGCAACATGTTCGGCACCGGCGAGTGGAGCTACAACAAGGTCAGCTGGCTGACCGACCCCAAGGACTACTTCGCCACCTGGGACGACTTCTACCGGCTGATCAAGGAGAAGATGCCGGACGCCCGCATCGCCGGGCCCAACACCAGCGTCCTCTACAGCCAGGTCAAGGGCTTCCTGGAGCACACCGTCAAGGCCGGCACCGTCCCCGACGTCATCACCTGGCATGAGCTGAGCCACCCCGAGCAGGTCCGCACCAGCGTCGCCAAGTACCGCGCCTGGGAGAAGGAGGTCTTCGCGGGCACGGCCTACGAGGGCAAGCAGCTGCCGATCAACGTCAACGAGTATGCCTTCAACTACCACACCTCCGTCCCCGGCCAGATGATCCAGTGGATCTCCGCGATCGAGGAGTCCAAGGTCGACGCCGACATGGCGTACTGGAACATCGACGGCAACCTGTCCGACTCGGCCGTGCAGGCCAACCGCGGCAACGGGCAGTGGTGGCTGTTCAACGCCTACGCCTCCATGTCCGGGCACACCGTCGAGGCCACCCCGCCCTTCCCCGGCCAGAACTACACGATGCAGGGCGTGGCCACCCTCGACGAGAAGAAGAAGCAGGCCCGGCTGATCTTCGGCGGGTCCACCGGGAAGGGCCACATCACCTTCGACAACGTGCCGGGGAAGGTCTTCGGGGACACCGTGCACGCCTGGGTGCGGGAGATTCCGTGGACCGGGCAGGTCGGCGACTCCGCCCAGCCCGACGTCGTCGCCGAGACCGAACTCCCGGTCAGCGACGGCAAGGTGGTGCTCGACTTCGGCGACGGCAGCCTGCCGAAGCTGACCGAGTCGTCGGCGTACGAGATCGTCCTCTCGCCGTCCGGGAACGGCACCGCGACCACCCAGCCGGCCACGCAGTGGAAGGGTAACTACGAGGCCGAGGACGCCGCGCACACCGGCTCCGGCTACAGCAAGAACGGCCCCGAGGGCTCGCCGTCGAACGTCTCCAACTTCTACACGTCGGGCGGCTACGACGTCGGCGGCCTGCGCACGGGCTCCAACGTGAAGCTCGACTTCACCGTCGACGTGCCGAAGGACGGGACGTACGACCTGAGCGTCTTCGCCAACTCCCTCAACACCTACGACCTCGTCAAGGAGCAGGGACCCACCAACGTCTTCCTGCGGGTCGACGGCGGCGCCGAGCAGGAGCTGTCGCTGCCGCTGGGCTACAAGTGGGTGGTCTGGGACCACAGCGACACCAAAGTCGAGCTGACGAAGGGCAAGCACACCCTCACGCTCGCCGCGAAGAGCCTCGACGGCACCAAGGCCACCAAGGGCGACGCGATCGTCGACCGGATCACGCTGTCCCTGCCCGACTCCGACGTCAAGAGCGCGGTCTACGAGGGCGAGCTGGCCTGGCTGGACGGGGCCCAGGCCGTGTACGGGCTGCCGAAGCACCTGGACGCGTCCGGCTCGGGCGCCGCTGAGGTCACCAAGGGCGACACCGCGACCTTCTGGGTCTACTCGCCGGCCGACGCCGAGTCCACCATCGACGTCGACGCGTTCGGCACCGGCACGGCACAGCTGGCCGTGAACGGCCACGACGTGCTGAGGCTGGCGGGGAACTCCGGCAGGAAGGTGGCCGTTTCCCTGTCCGGGGGCGTCAACAAGGTCACCGTGACCGGGGAGGCGGGGACCATGCTCGTCGACCGGATCACCGTCCGGCAGACCGAGGGCACACTGCAGTCGAAGTCCTACGAGGCCGAGGACGCCCAACTCGCCGGGACCGCCGCGATCGCGCCGCTGTCGCTCGCCAGCGGAAAGCAGGCGGTGCGCGGTATCGGCGGCGCACCGGGCAACGGCAACACGGCCACGTTCCACGTCACCGCCGACAAGGCCGGCCTGTACGCCCTGCGGATCCGGTACTCCAACCCCGAGCAGTCGGAGGCCACCCACTACAATCCCGATCCGCTCGTCCGGCACGCGGACATCTCCGTGAACGGAGCCGAGCCGCACCGTGTGACGTTCCCGCACTCGTTCCACGAGAACAACTTCTGGGAACTCACCGTCCCCGTCAGTCTGGAGAAGGGCGACAACACGCTCACCTTCAGCTCCGAGGAACTGCCGAACTTCGACGGCACGACATACGCCTCGGACACGTTCCCTGGCATCCTGCTCCGCTCGCAGTACGCGCCGGTGATCGACAAGATCACGGTCGCCGAATACGCGGCCTCACGGCCGTAAGACACGTCGCGGTCCTCCGGCCGTGGGGCCCGTCGTGGTCCCACGGCCGCGAGGTACGCCGGGTAGAAAACTAGGGAGTCACGTGGTCACGATCGGCGACATCGCGCGCGCCGCCGGAGTGTCCCGCAGCACCGCGTCGTACGCGCTGTCGGGGAAACGCTCCATCTCCGCGGAAGTGCGGCAACGGGTGGCGGACGCGGCGCAGCAGCTGGGCTACACGCCCAACGCCGGCGCCCGCGCCCTCGCCACCTCCGAGACGATGGTCATCGGCCTGCTCGCCCGGTTCCACGAGGACGAGTTCGCCCCGGCCATGCTCCAGTACATGCTGGGCGTCTCCGACACCGCACGCGAGCTCGGGTACGACACCCTGCTCGTCACGGAGGCCGACGGCACCCGCGCGCTGCGCCGGATCACCCGCTCCCGGATGGTCGACGGCGTCGTCCTGCTCAACGTCGCGCAGGACGACGCCCGGCTCCCGCTCCTGCGGTCCGCACCGCAGCCGGGAGCGCTGGTAGGGTTGCCCGGCGACCCCTCCGGCGTCGACGTCTTCGACCTCGACTTCGAGGCGGCCGGCAGGCTGATGGTCGACCACATGCACCGGCTGGGCCACCGCGAGCTCCTCCTGGTCTCCCAGCCCGAGAACGTCGTCGAGCGCGGCGGTGCCTACGTGTGGCGGTTGCAGAACGCGGTGGTGCAGCAGGCACAGGCCCGCGGCATCCGGCTCCATCCGGTCTTCGGCGATTCGCGGCAGCCGGCGGTCGGACGGTCCCTGCACGCACTCCTCGATGCCCACCCGAACGCCACCGGCCTGCTGCTCAACAACGAGGCGGCCGCCGCGGCCCTGCCGTCCGTCCTGCACGCCCGCGGCCTCGAGGCGCCGAGGGACCTCTCCGTCATCGGCCGCTACTCCGACGAGTTCGCCGGTACGTTCTCGCTGCCGTTCACGTCCATCGAGAGCGCCCCCGACCTCCTCGGCGAGATGGCGGTACGGCACCTCGTACGCCGTATCACATCGCCGGGGGCCAGGGACGAGCCGCACGTCCTGCGGCTGCTGCCGCCCGAGCTGGTCGACCGCGGCAGCACCGCCGCGCCGGCTTCCGGCGACCCCACTTGAACATCCGCTGCGATACTGGTCGTTGCTGTATGCAGGCACTGACCATGAGGAGCGGGATTAGTGAACTCAGGGGAGAAAGAAGCAAGTTCGAGCTCAGGCGATGGGCCTCGACGTCATGCCGTCGTCGTCGGAGGAAGTCTTGCGGGTCTTCTTGCGGCCCACGTCCTCGCCGAGCACGCAGACCGGGTGACGATCGTCGAGCGCGACCGGCTCCCGCAGGAGCACGGGCCGCGTCCCGGCGTGCCCCAGAGCCGCCATCCGCATGTCCTGCTGGAGGGCGGCCAGCGGGCCCTTGATTCGCTTCTGCCGGGATTCACGGACGAGCTGCGGGCGGCGGGGGCACCGCGGGTGGGGATGCCGTCGGACATGGTTCAGTGGCAGGACGGACGCTGGTTCCGGCGACTTCCCGCGACGACGTACATCTACACCGGCTCGCGCGCTCAGCTCGAGCAGTTGGTGCGCACGCGGGTGCTCGCCAACCCCGCGATCGAGGTGGTAGAGGCGACGAGCGTCGTCGGGCTGTCGGGGGACGCCTCGCGGGTACGGGGCGTGCTGCTGCGCGAGCGCGGCGAGGGCGCCCGGCAGGAGGAGCGGTTCCTCGCGGCCGACCTGGTCGTGGACGCCTCCGGGCGTGGCACCAAGGCTGGGCAGTGGCTCGCGGCGATCGGGGCGGAGGCCGCGCACGAGGAGTCCATCGACACGGGGCTCGCCTATGCCTCCCGCGTGTACCGCGACACGAGCGGAAGTCTGGGCACGGAGTCGCTCGGTTACTACATCATCGCCAACCCGTCGCAGGTATACGGGAGCGTCGTGCTGCCCTTGGAGGACGGACGGCATCTGGTGACCGTCTCCGGGCTGCGCGGCGACGAACCGCCCACGGACGAGGAGGACTTCGTCGCGTACGCGAAGAGGCTGCCGCATCCGCTGGTGCACGCGTGGCTGCGTACAGCCGAGCCGCAGTCACCCGTGTTCGGCTTCCGGCAGACCGCGAACGTCCGGCGCCGCTACGACCTTCCGGGCCGCCGCCCCGCGGGATTTCTCGCGATCGGCGACGCCTTGTGCACGTTCAACCCGGTCTACGGCCAGGGCATGGCCGTCGCCGCGATCAGCGCGGTCGCCCTGCGCGAGGCGCTGGCCGACCGGCGCCGGGCGCCGACGACGCGCCGCCTGCAGCAGGCGCTGCTCGCCGCCTCGCGGCAGGCGTGGGACATTTCGGCCGGGGCGGACAAGTCCATGCCGGGGGCGACCGGGAACGCCGTCACCACCCGGGCCGTGGACCGGGCCGTCGGCTGGTACCTGCGCCGCGTCCAGGAACGCTACCCCGGCGACCCCGTGGTGGGCCGCGCCTTCCGTGCCGTACTGGCACTCACCGCACCGGTCACCGCACTGTTCGCCCCGAAGGTCGTGCGGGCCGTGCTGCTCGGGCCGGTCCGCGCGACGCCCGCCGAGCCTCCGATGGCGCGGGAGGAGGCGGGCACCTGAAGCGGTACCGCTCATAGCTTGTCCTGCACTTGCCCTTGCGAGCCTTCGGCGAATCAACTCGCCGAAGGCTCGCGCCACTTCGTGCGCGATGTCTTGACGCTGCTCAGGGCCGTACCTAAAGTTCCGGCCCGTAAGTATCGGAAATACTCCGAAAGTTTTCCTGTCCGTTTGCTTGAACGGCATTCGAAATATCGAACATCGACGATCCGTGCTCGACGATCCATGCAGGAGCCGCAATGCGATCAGTGGGACGTTTCAGACCCAAGTCGGTTTCTTTGAGCAGCACTTCGCCCGCCGACGGATCTCCGTCGCACTCCCGGCGGGTGACCCGCACCAGCAGGCGCTGGCGCGCGGTACTGGCCGCCATGGCGCTGACCTGCGCCGGCCTGGCCGCCGGAGCCACATCCACGGCCGCCGCCGATCTGCCGGCCAACAGCGCCGCCGCGGCCGCGAACCATATTCCGTCCACGTTCCAGTGGTCCTCCAGTGGACCGCTGATCAGCCCCAAGTCCGACGCCACCCACGACATCGCCGGCGTCAAGGACCCGACGGTGATCCGCTACAACGGAAAGTGGCTGGTCTACGCGACCACGGCGCTCCGCCAGGGCGGCTGGAACCTGATGTACACCAGCTTCGACGACTGGTCCGAGGCCGCCGACGCGCCGCAGTACTACCTGGACCAGTCGGCGATCGGTACGGGCTACCGCGCCGCGCCGCAGGTGTTTTACTTCGCCCCGCAGAAGAAGTGGTACCTGGTCTACCAGACCGGTGTGCCCTCGTTCTCCACCACTGACGACCCGACCAAGCCCGAGTCCTGGTCCGCGCCGCAGAACTTCCAGGACTCGATGCCCGACATCATCAAGCAGAACATCGGCAACGGGTACTGGGTCGACATGTGGGTCACCTGCGACACCGCCAAGTGCTACCTGTTCTCCTCTGACGACAACGGCCACCTGTACCGGTCGGAGACCACGGTGGCGGACTTCCCGAACGGTTTCGGAAACACCCAGATCGCCCTGCAGGACTCGAAGTACAGCCTGTTCGAGGCCAGCAACGTCTACAAGATCAAGGGCACCGACGACTACCTGCTGCTGGTGGAGGCGATCGGGACCGACGGCCGCCGCTACTTCCGCTCCTGGACGTCCAAGAGCCTCGACGGCGAGTGGACGCCGCTCGCCGCGACCGAGGACAACCCGTTCGCGCGCTCGACCAACGTCACCTTCCCGGACGGGGCCTGGACCAAGGACATCAGCCACGGCGAGATGATCCGCTCCGGCGTCGACGAGAAGATGGAGATCGACCCCGGTCGGCTCCGGTACCTCTACCAGGGCATGGACCCGTCCGCGAGCGGCGACTACAACCAACTGCCCTGGAATCTGGGGCTGTTGACGGAGACGACCGCGTACGGGAAGGACTGAGCGGCTCGTCATGGTCGGCGCCCACAACCGCGGCGCGCCGACCGCCTGCCCACAGCCTGGCACTGATTTCGGAAGCCCTCCGAAACATTCCGCACTTCTGATGGCGTCAGTTCACCAAAACCTTCGACGAACAGGCCCCGGTCTCTCCGACGGCCCGCCGCCGGACCCATGGGAGGAAGATCGCCTTGAAGTTCCGTTTCGCCGCGCCGGTCGCGCTCGTCGTGGCCCTCACGCTCGCCGCCGCCGGCTGCTCCAGCGGCTCCGGCGCCTCCGCAGGTGACGACAAGTCCTTCGACTTCTGGTCGTTCACCGGCATCAACCAGAAGGCAGCTGTCAAGGAATACCGCAAGGACCACCCCGACGTCCGGGTGAAGCTGACGGAGGTGGGCGGCTCGACGGAGACCGCCCAGGCGCTGACCACGGCGCTGGCCGGAGGCAAGGTGCCGGACCTCGTCCTCATCCAGGGCGACGACCTGCCGAAGTTCGTCCAGCAGCCGCAGAACTTCCACGACCTGCGGGAGTTCGGTGCCGACAAGCTCAAGGGCGACTACCTGGACTGGGTGATGAGCCAGAGCACCACCAAGGACGGCCAGATCATCGGTGTGCCGACCGACGTCGGCGGGATGGCTATCGCCTACCGCAAGGACCTGTTCAAAGCCGCCGGCCTGCCCACCGACCGCGAGGCCGTCAGCAAGCTCTGGCCCACCTGGGACGCGTTCATCGAGACCGGCAAGAAGTACACCAAGGCCACGGGAAAGCCGTTCGTCGACAACGCCCCGACGAGCGTCTTCTACCAGGCGGTCAACCAGGTTTCCGAGAAGTACTACGACAACGACGACCACAGCCCCATCTACGCCAAGAACCCGCAGGTCAAGGAGGCGTTCGACACGACGCTGAAGGCCATCGAGGCGGGCATCACGGCCAAGCAGAGCTCCTTCTCCAACGGTTGGAGCGCAGGCATGGCACGGGGTAAGTACGCCGTCGTGGCGGCACCCTCCTGGATGCTCAACTCGATACGTACTAACGCACCGGGCACGAAGGGCAAGTGGGACATCGCGACGATCCCCGGCGGCAGCGGCAACTGGGGCGGCAGCTATCTGGCGATCCCGCGGAACGCCAAGAACCCCAAGGCCGCCTGGAACTACATCAAGGCGACCCAGTCCCCGAAGGGGCAGCTCCAGCACTTCCTCGACTCGGGCGCCCTGCCGACCACTCCCTCCGTCTACGACGACGCGCGCCTGAAGTCGATGAAGGACGGGTTCTTCTCCGGAGCTCCGACGGGCCAGATCTACACCAAGTCGCTGCTCGACCTTAAGCCCTTCTACGTCGGGCCGGACAGCGCGATCATCGGGCAGGAGTTCCTGAACGCCCTCACCGATGTCGAGCAGGGCAAGGGTGATCCCGCGAAGGCTTGGGACACCGCGGTGAAGAACATCAAGACCGCCATCGGGCAGTAACGCACACACACTCCCTGCGAGAGCGCGGCCGGACCTCCTGGGTGCCCCCGGGATCCAGGAGGTCCGGCGAGGAAGCGACGACCTGTGACGACAACCCTCATCCCGCAGCGGGCGGGACTCCCTCCGGCCGCGTCGCTGACGCGCGTACGCCGAAGCCTCGGCGAGCGGATAGCCCCGTACGCCTACATCGCTCCGTTCTTTCTGATCTTCGCGGTGTTCAGCCTCATCCCCTTGCTGTTCACCCTCTACGTGGCGCTGTTCGACTGGAATCCCATCGGCGCCCACACCTTCATCGGCTTCGACAACTTCACCCGGCTCTTCGACGACCCGCGCTTCTGGAACGCCACCCGCAACACGATCAGCATCTGGCTGCTGTCCACCGTCCCCCAGCTCATCGCGGCGCTCTTCCTCGCCCATCTGCTCAACCACGCGCGCCTGCGCTTCGCCCTCCTCTTCCGGATGTCGATGCTGGTCCCGTACATCACCTCGGTGGCCGCGACCGCGATCGTCTTCGCGCAGCTGTACGACCGGGACTACGGGCTGCTGAACTGGCTGCTCGGCCTCGGCGGCGTGGGGCCGATCGACTTCACCCAGTCGACGTGGGGCAGCCGGGTGCTGATCGCCGCGATGGTCACCTGGCGCTGGTTCGGCTACACCACCCTGCTGTATCTGGCGTCACTGCAGGCGATACCGCGTGAGATCTACGAGTCGGCCTCGGTGGACGGTGCCGGCGGCTGGAAGCAGTTCCGCCACATCACCGTCCCCTCGCTGCGGCCGGTGATCGTGTTCACGGTGGTCACCTCCACGATCGGCGGACTGCAGATCTTCACCGAGCCGCTGCTCCTCAGCCCGGTCAACGCCCAGACCTGCGGGGCGGCCCGGCAATGCCAGACGCTCACCCTCTTCCTCTATGAACAGGGCTTCGGCCAGTACCAGTTCGGCTACGCGGCGGCCATCGGAGTGGCCCTGCTCGTACTGGTCCTCGTCGTCGCAGGCTTCAACTACCTTCTGTCCACCCGCATCCGCCCGGAGCGATGATGACCGAGCCGATCGACGTGAGCCTTCCGTCCCCGAAGCCGACTCGCCAGACGCGGCCGACGTGGGCTGCACGGCAGCCGCGGCGCCGCCGTCCCGCCGAACCGGTGCGCTGGTGGACCTACACCTTCCTCATCCTGGCGGTGCTCGTCTGCGTCTTCCCGCTGTACTGGATGTTCGTGGTCGCCACCACGGACTCGGCGGCGGCCACGCAGATGCCGCCCCGGCTCGTCCCCGGTGACAACTTCTTCCATCTCGCCGGACTCGTCTTCAGCACCGTGCCGTTCCTGCAGTCCGTCCTGAACAGCCTGCTCGTCGCCGGTGCGATCGGCGCCGGGCAGGCCGTGCTCTGCTCGCTGGCGGGCTTCGCCTTCGCCAAGATGGAGTTCCCGGGCCGCAACACGCTGTTCCTGATCGTCGTGCTCACCATGACCGTGCCGACGCAGCTCGCGATCGTCCCTCAGTACCTGATCATCTCGGAGCTCGGCTGGGTCGACACCCTCCAGGCCCTGATCGTGCCCGGCCTGGCCAGCGCCTTCGGGATCTTCTGGATGAGGCAGCACATCGCCTCAACGCTCAGTGACGAGATCATCCAGGCGGCCCGTATCGACGGGGCGAACAGCTGGCGGATCTTCTGGCACATTGCCTTCCCCATCGTCCGCCCCGCGGCCTTCGTCCTCGGACTCTTCGGATACATCACCGCCTGGAACGACTTCTTCTGGCCCTTCGTCGTGCTCAAGTCCCCCGAGCACTACACCGCGCAGATCGCCATCAAGGCCCTGCAGAACAACCGCGACCTCGACCTCGGTCTCGCCATGTCCGGCTCCTTCCTCGCCACCATCCCGCTGATCGTGCTGTTCGCCTTCGTCGGCCGCCGCCTGGTGTCCGGAATCATGGACGGCGCCTTCAAGGGCTGACCAGGCCCTGGGCGCCGTCCCCGGCCGGTCATGATCACGACTGCCGTACGCTACCGACTGCCGGAGTCAGACCCTCGCCCGTCGACCGGCCCCGGCCGTCAACCAGTACCCGACATCGCGAAAGGACCCCTGCGTATGCCGACGTACAACAACCCGGTGATCGGCGGTTTCCACCCCGACCCCAGCGTCTGCCGGGTGGGCGAGGACTACTACCTCGTGTGCTCCAGCTTCGAGTACTTCCCGGGCGTACCGATCTTCCACAGCCGCGACCTGGTGCACTGGCGGCAGATCGGCAACGTCCTGGACCGGCCGGAACAACTGGACCTGCCGGACGACGCGCGGGCCTCCGGCGGCATCTACGCCCCGACGATCCGCCACCACGACGGCCGCTTCTACATGATCACCACCAACGTCAGCGGCAAGGGCAACTTCCTCGTCACGAGCGAGCGGCCCGAGGGGCCCTGGTCGGACCCCGTCTGGATCGACCTCCCGGGCATCGACCCCGATCTCGCGTGGGACGACGACGGCTCGTGCTGGTGTGCCTTCTCCGGGGTCCAGGTGGCCCGCATCGACCCGGCGACAGGCAAGGTGCTGGAAGGCCCCTTGAAGGTCTGGTCCGGGACGGGCATGCAGCACCCCGAAGCTCCCCACCTGTACCGCATCGGCGACTGGTGGTACCTCATGCTCGCCGAGGGCGGCACCGCCCGCGGCCACAGCGTCTCCATCGCCCGCGCCCGCTCGCCGCGCGGCCCCTACGAGCCGGCCCCGGACAACCCCATCGTCTCCCACCGCAGCACCGACCAGCCGATCCAGAGCACCGGCCACGCCGACCTGGTCTCCGCGCCTGACGGCACCTGGTGGATGGTGCTGCTCGCCACGCGACCCCGCGGGTACTTCCCCGGCTTCCACGGCCTGGGCCGGGAGACGTTCCTGACCCCGGTCCGGTGGGAGGACGGCTGGCCGCAGGCCGGACCGGTACTGGAGGAGCACCAGGCCCCGGCCTCCTGGCAGCCGACCGCCCCCGAGCCGACGCGGGACGACTTCGACAGCCCGGCGCTGGCACCCGGCTGGATCTCCCCGCGCAGCCGTCTCGACGGCTCCTGGTCGCTGAGAGAGCGGCCGGGCTGGCTGACCCTGAACGCGACAGGGCCCAGCCTCGACCGCGGGGGCCACACGTTCGTCGGCCGCCGGCAGCAGCATCCCGACTGCCGGGTCTCGGCCCACCTGGATCCCGGAACGGGCCGTGCCGGTCTCTCCGTACGCATGGACGAGGCGCACCACTACGACATCGAGGTCGGCGGGGGAGAGGCGAGCGTGATCGCCCGGATCGGCCCGCTGCGTCAGACCGTCGCCCGGCGCCCGGTGGAGCCGGGACCGGTGACCCTGGTCATCGACGTACGCACGGCCGACCTGCTGCCCCCGACCGTCACCTCCGCCGAGCAGGCACCAGGCCAGACCGGCCTCTGGCCCAACGGACCCGACACCATCTCCTTCTCGCTCGGCGGGCCCGAAGCCGAGCCCTTGGCCGAACTCGACGGGCGCTACGTGTCGACCGAGGTCGGTACCGGCTTCACCGGCCGCGTGATCGGCATGTACGTCACCGAGGGCAGCGCGGCCTTCGACTGGTTCGACTACGAACAGACGAACGCCTCCGACGCGCACGGGTGACGTCAGCCGAGGCCCCGCGGGTCAGCGTGCGCGCGGAATGCCGTACGTACGCTCGACATGCAGCCGCAGGACGAGGCGGCCGTCGCGCACCATGGCCGCGCGGTAGTCGTCCCAGTCGGGATGCTCACCGCGGACGGCGCGGTAGAGCCGGACGAGTTCCTCGACCGTCTCGTCATGGGGATCCCGGGCCACCGGGGTGAGCTCGGCCGTCCCCTCGACGACGGTGTAGGCCCACCGGTCGTCGCTGGTCACGTGGTACGAGGCCCGCGGGTCCCGGCGTAGGTTGCGGGTCTTCGCGCGGTCGTCCGTGAGGGAGATCCGGATGATCCGTTCGCCGGGGTCGTAGGTGTGGTTGACGTTCGACAGCTGCGGCCGTCCGTCGCGTTTGAGGGTGACGAGCACCCCACCGTCGTACTCGGAGACCAAGCTGAGCAGCGCGTCCTGAGTCATGCACTGCTCAACGCGAGCAGAACGGCTGCGAATTCCGCCGCGCGTGCAGACGATTTCCAGCGGTTTACGAGACGATGAAATCCGCGGTCCGAGAGCGGCGGCGCGGTCCTGCACGAGCACGGCGGCACCGGTCTTGCACGAGCATGGCAGCGCGGTGGTGCACCTTGATCAGTCGGAGGCGGACGATGGAACAGCTGCGGCAAGAGGTGGAGCCGGCCGAGGCGGGCCTGGACGCGGCGGCGCTGGGGCGGCTGGACCGGCACTGCGCCCGTCTCGTCGACGAGGGCCGCCTGCCGGGCTACCTGGTGATGCTGGCGCGCCACGGCAAGGTCGCGCATCTCACGACGTACGGCTGCCGCAACCGGGAGGCCGCCCTCCCTGTCGAGAAAGACACCCTGTGGCGGATGTACTCGATGACCAAGCCGGTCACATCCGTCGCCGCGCTGATACTCGTCGAAGAGGGACTGCTCGGACTCGACGACCCTCTCGCGCGCTATCTGCCCGCCTTCGCTGATCCCCAGGTATACGACGGCGGCGAGGGAACCGACGTCAAGACCCGCCCGGCCGAAGGTCCCATCCGCATCCGGCACCTGCTGACCCATACCGCGGGCCTGACCTTCGGCTTCTACTACTCCCATCCTGTGGACGCGATCTACCGGGCCGCGGGACTGGAGTCCTCCGTGCCGTCGGGAGGCTCTGATCTGGCGGAGACCTGTGATCTGTACGCGAGTCTGCCGCTGCAGTTCGAGCCTGGGACGCAGTGGAACTACTCCGTCGCCACCAATGTGCTGGGCCGAGTGATCGAGGTCGTGTCGGGCAAGCCGCTCGACGCATTCTTCGCCGAGCGGATCTTCGGGCCGCTCGGCATGCAGGACGCCGGATTCTGCGTGACGGGGGAGCAGGCCGAGCGGCTGGCCGAGCTTTACGGGGAGACCGCCGACGGAGGCATAACCCCCGTTCCCGGCCTGCCCCTGCACGGGCGGCCACGGCTTCTGTCGGGCAGCGGCGGCATGGTCGCCAGTGCCCTCGACTACCACCGCTTCATGGAGTTCCTCCGCCGACGCGGCGAACTGGACGGCACACGGCTGCTGTCTCAGGCGACCGTCGACGCCATGGTGTCCAACCAGCTGCCCGGCGGCGCCGACCTCCGCACCTTCGGCAGCTCCGTCCACGCGGAACCCGGCAACTCGGGGGTCGGCTTCGGCCTCGGCGTCTCCGTCGTCGTGGACCCCGACCGCACGCAGACACCCTCCCACCTGGGCACATACGGCTGGAGCGGAGTCGCGACCACGACGTTCTGGATCGACCCGCAGAAGGACCTGACCGTGCAGTTCCTGACACAGGTACGCCCGACGGGATCCCACGCCCTGTACACCGACCTCAAACGCCTCGCACACCAGGCGATCGTCGACTGAGGCGCTGACCGCTCACGAGGACGCAGCGCGTACGCGGGGTGGAGTGGGGCCGGCGCTCCAGCCGCCGTCGACGGCGATCTCGGCTCCCGTGAGGTACGAGGCGTCGTCGGAGGCGAGGAAGGCGACGAGCCCGGCGACGTCCTCGGGGAGTCCCACCCGGCGCAGGGCGACGGACTGGTGCAGGCCCGCCCCGCGCGGCGGGGCGACTCCTGCCACCATGGGCGTATCGATCAGGCCCGGATGCACGGAGTTGACCCGGATCCCGAACTCACCCAGTTCGAGCGCGGCCGTCTTCGTGAGTCCGCGCAGCCCCCACTTCGACGCGCCGTAGCCGCCGGTGCGGGCCAGACCCGTCAGCCCGGCCACCGACGAGACGTTGACGATGGCACCGCCGCCCGCGCGGCGCATGGGCTCCAGCACGGCACGGATGCCGAGGAACGGACCGACGAGGTTGACCCTGAGCACCGACTCGAAGGACTCCGCGGTCTCCTCGGCGAGCGCCCCGCTGCGGTACACACCCGCGTTGTTGACGAGGATGTCGAGGCCTCCGAACTCTGCGACGGCGGTGTCCACGGCGGCCGCCCACCGGGACTCGTCCGTCACGTCGAGCCGGATATAGCGGGCGGCGGGGCCGATGGAGCGGGCGACCTCGGTGCCCTGCTCGTCGAGGACGTCGCCGATCACGACATGGGCGCCGAGGGCGGCGAACAGCCGTGCCTCCGCCGCGCCCTGCCCCCGCGCCGCCCCGGTGACCAGGGCTGTCCTGCCCCTCAGTGAGATCATCGGGTCCCTCCCTGTGAAGCCGCGCCTGCATCCGCACGGTCAGCCCCGTCCTTCGAGAAGTGCGGGATGACGTGCCGTCCCCACTGCCGGATGGTCTCCATGCAGACCTCCTGCGGCACGGTGCCCATCTGCACCAGGCACATCACCTCGTCCACGCCGGCCGCGCGCAGCCGCTCGACGTACGCGATGGCGTCGGCCGCGGTGCCGTAGGCGTGCTCGGGGTTGTACACGGCGGTCGTACTGGGCCGCACCGGGATCCTTGCCTCGTTGAGGTGGGCGACGACCTGCTCCGCAGCGGACCGTATCCGCCGCGCCTCGCTCTCGCTGCCGGTGTCATCGGCCACGGTGTCATCGGACACGGCGTCACCGGCCACCGCGTCGTCGGGCACCCCTCCGCCTCCGTACCAGTGGGCGATGGCCTGTGCGAAGAAGCGCTGCCCGCGTATCCCGACGGCACGGGCGCGCTCGCCGTCGTCGAGGACGATCGTCGGGCACAGCGCCGAGAAGTGGTCGTTGACCTCCGTCGACACGAGATGTGTGCCGTCGCGTCCGGCCACGCACGAATCGTAGAAACGCTTCATCGACGCGACCTCGTCCGGCCCCGCGAAGCCCATCACCAGGGCACCGACGCCCAGTTCGGCGGCGCGCGCGAGGGTCTGCTGTTTGCTGCAGGCGAGGAACAGCGGAGGATGCGGGCGCTGCACGGGACGTGGCAGCACCGGGTGCGGATCGATGTCCAGCAGGTCGCCGTGCCACTCGAGCTCGTCCTGCTGCCAGGTGCGGCCGATGATCCGCAGCGCCTCCTCGACCTCCGCCTGCGTGCGCTCGGCGTCGACCCCGCACAGCGAGGTCTCCTGCCGTGTGGCGCCCCGGCCGGCCCCGAGGTCGAGCCGCCCGTCGGACAACAGGTCGAGCATGGCGGCGCGTTCGGCGACCCGCACCGGATGGTTGAAGCGGAACGGCATGCACACCACCCCGTGCCCGACCCGGATGCGGCTGGTGCGGGCCGCGACCCAGGTGAGGAAGACCTCCGGGGCGCTCATGTGCGCGTACCACTTGAGGGCATGGTGCTCCACGGCCCAGACCCGGTCGAAGCCCATCTCCTCGGCTAGCATGGCCTGTTCCACACAGTCGCGGATGACCTGGTGCTCGGAGTCGGGGTCCGGGTTCGCCAGTTGCGCCTCGAAGATCACCGAGAATTTCACTGCACCTCCATGGGGGTTGTTTGCGCGGATCTCGCGGAAGCTTGCAGACCTTGCGCTGGTGCGGTGCGGCTATTTCAATTAGTCATATGACTACTCGTCAGGTCAAGGGGCGGGGCGGCGATTCCGATCCGGCATCCGATCAGGGATCCGATCCGGGTGGCGTGGAGCTGGGTGGGCGGCGGCTGCCGGCCACGGCGTGGGCGGTGCTCGGGCTGCTGTCGTTCCCCGGCGAACGCACCGGCTATGAGCTGAAGAAGTGGGCGGACGCGTCCCTCGCCTTCTTCTACTGGTCGCCCGCGATCAGCCAGATATACGCCGAGCTGCGCCGCCTGGAGGCACTCGGGTACGCCTCCTCACGGGTTGCCGCCCAGGGCGACCTGCGCAACAAGCGGCTCTACGCGATAACCGACGCCGGACGGGAGGCCCTGGCCCGCTGGGCCGACACCGCGGACGCCGGACCCGCGGTGCTCAAACACCCGCTGGTGCTGCGCGTCTGGCTCGGCCATCTCGCGGATCCGGACGGCCTGCGGCGTCAGCTGCGGGCACACCTTGAACGTACCCGGGCGCAGCTGCGGGAGATCGAGCACGCCCAGGAGCTCTCGCACAAGGCCGGCCAGTGGCCGTACCCGGAGGTCGCCCTGCGCTGGAGTGAACGGCAGCACCGGGCGGAACTGGAGCTGGCCGAGGCGATGCTCGCGGACCTCGAGCGGCTGTGGGAGCCGGGGGAGGGGGCGGAGGGCGACCAGACGGCCCGCGGGACGTGACTTGACGCTTAACGCACGGAGTCCGTCGCCCCGCGCTGCTGCGGGATGGCGGCCGTCGTGAGTTCGGCCTGCTGGACGGTCACCGTGCGCTTGGGTGCCGGGACCGAGATGCCCTCGGCCCGGTAGCGCTGGTGCAGGCGCTTGATGAACTCGTGCTTGATCCGGTACTGGTCGCTGAACTCGCCGACGCCCAGGATGACCGTGAAGCCGATCCGGGAGTCGCCGAACGTGTGGAACCGCACGGCTGGCTCGTGGTCCGGTACGGCGCCGGTGATGTCGGTCATGACCTGCTCGACGACCTCGTTCGTGACCCGCTCGACGTGCTCGAGGTCGCTGTCGTAGCCGACGCCCACCTGGACCGTGATCGACAGCTGCTGCTCCGGCCGGCTGTAGTTTGTCATGTTGGTGCCGGCGAGCTGGGCGTTCGGGATGATCACCAGGTTGTTCGAGAGGTTGCGCACCACGGTGTTGCGCCAGTTGATGTCCTCGACGTAGCCCTCCTCGCCGCTGCTGAGCCGGATGTAGTCGCCGGGCTGCACCGTCTTGGCCGCGAGGATGTGTACGCCCGCGAAGAGATTGGCCAGGGTGTCCTGCAAGGCCAGGGCGACCGCCAGACCGCCCACGCCCAGTGCCGTGAGGAGAGGCGCGATGGAGATGCCAAGGGTCTGCAGCATGACGAGGAAGCCCATCGCCAGCACCACGACCCGCGTGATGTTGACGAAGATGGAGGCCGACCCGGCGACCCCCGACCTGGACTGCGCGAGGGACCGCACGAGACCCGTGACCATGCGGGCCGCGGTCAGCGTCGCGGCCAGGATGAGCAGCGCCGTCAGCGTCATATTGACGTTGTGTCCGACACGGGCCGTCAGCGGAAGCGCCGTCGCCGCGACCGCCGCGCCCGCGGCGATCGCAGCCCAGGGGACCAGCGTCCGCAGGGCGTCCACGATGAGGTCGTCCCCGCTCCACCGCGTTCTGCGGGCTCGTTCCCCGAGCCAGCGCAGGGTCGCGCGCAACAGCAGGCCTGCCGCGATGCCGGCGGCCACCGCGATCCCGGCGGCGATCAGGTCGTGGAGTGTGAGGGCGCGGTTCATTGTTCTCTCTCGTTGCGGGGTGTGCGATCACGTCGGAACGAATTCGAAGATGCGTCCGATGTGATCGCCCATCCTGCCGTACGAGGGAGAGCGTGCGGTGGGTGGGCCCACCTGGGCCGGTACGGGGCTGAGGCTCCTGACAAGGCCTCAAAGTGTCGCGGGGCGGCCGGAGGTGCCGCGGCCCGTCTCACTTCAGGACGCCCACGGCCGACCCCGAGCTCTACTCGCCGCCACTCTCCTCGGCCGCACGCTTGCACTCCTCGGCCACCTTCTTGTCCACGGCCGCCCGCACAAGGGCCGCCGCGAACGCGGCGGGCTCCGCGTCCCTGGCCAGCCGCGCAAGCATCGCCGGAGCGTCCGGCAGGCCCAGGCGCTTGGCTCCCTCTCTCGCCTTTTCGTCCAGGTAGGGAGCCGCTTCGGCCCAGACGGCCTGTACCTCGCGGAGGAAGATGTCCGCCCCGGCCGGGCCGAGCCCCGGCACCTCCTGCAGCAGGCTGCGCAACCTGTCCAGGTCGCCGCCCGCCTCGTCACGCATCCGGCGCAGATCGCCGCCCCATCTGTCGAGCACCAGCTGCGCGCCGTCCCCGAGCTGCGTCGCCGTACGCTCGTCGTACCGCCGGTAGCCACCGCGGCCGAGGGCGTCGACACGCTCCTGCCAGTCGGAGTCGGCCATGTGGCGCGGATCGCGCAGCCCGGCTTCCCTCAGTTCCCTCGTCGATGCGACGGCGGCGCTGCTGCGGATCCGCGCACTGAGCAGACAGGCCAGAACGAGTGTCTGGTAGAGCGGCTGAGGAGTGTTCTTGAGCCGGATGCCCGCGTCCTCGGCGTAGGTGTGACCGTAGGACGTGAGCAGCTCCTTGATCACCTCTTGTTGGGCGGGCATGGCAACGGCCTCCTCGTCTCACCCCGGGTGTCACCCTGGCGTGCTCGCCTCACCACGGCCGCGGCGGGTCATGCCCCAGGGTCATCAGCCGGTGGCGCCGGCTCTCGTCGTCGCGCTCGGGTGTCCATGTCGCTCTGCATGTCGCTCTGTATGTCGCTCTGCGCCGCGACCGTGTCCACGACCTCGTACATGACCTGGATGTCGGCGTCCGTCAGGTCCGTACGTCGCTTCTGCAGGATCGCGAGAACGTGCTGCCCGAGTGGGTCGCCCGCCTGGTCCGGCAGCGGTTCGGTGTCCTCGTCCGCCTCGCTGACCCTGAGCCAGGTGCTCAGCTCCTGCGAGGTCATGTTCACCACGCTGCGGAACTCATCCCACAGCGCGTCGAGTTCGAGTGCATCGGTCATCCGGGCTCCTGGGGTGGGCGCGTGTGACTGGTGGTGGTCGGCGGGGGGTGGGTCCGCTCGGTCCTCGGGACTCCTCGGGACTCTCCGGGACTCGGTCTACGACCCGGGACTCGGTCTACGACCGCAGCGGCGAGGCCTCGGCCTGGAACATCCAGTGCTGCTTCTCGAGCGTGGCCGTGATGCCGATCAGGAGGTCCTGCGTGACGAGGTCTGCCTGCTCGGTCGCCGCGATGTGCTCCCGAAGCCGCCCGATCGCCGAGCCGAGCGCGTCGACGAGCAGCTGAACGACCTCCGTGTCCTGCAGCCATCCCTCCTTCGCGGCGGGGAGGCCACTCGCCGAGGCGACGGTCTTGGGACGGCCGTCGGGCGCGACGCCCAGCGCGGCCGCGCGCTCCGCCACCGCATCCGCGTACGACCGGGCCGCGTCGACCACCTCGTCCAGCTGCAGGTGGATGCTGCGGAAACGCGGGCCGACGATGTTCCAGTGGGCCTGCTTCGCGACGAGGGACAGCCCGAGCAGATCCACCAGTGTGTCCTGCAGCGCCTCCCCAGTGATCTTGAGTGCCGTGTCGGGAAGCGTGCTCTTCACAACGGCCATTCTCTCCATCTCCTTCGGGCGCGCCGGGGCGTACACGGTTCACGGCGATCACGCGTCTCGTGCGCCACTGCGCGGATCACGTGGCGTGCCGGGGCGCGCTGTCGGGCGTACGACTCAGACGGTCGGGTGCCCGGAGGGCGCGGGTGAAAACAGCGACATGGGCGGCGGGCCCGTTTGGGCCAGTCGGCCGGTGGCACCCGGCGTTCAAGGGAGGAACCCATGACCGTTCGCAAGACGACTGTGCTCGTTCTCGACTGCGCGGAGCCGGAGCGGCTCGCGGAGTTCTATGCCGTTCTCCTCGGCGGTACGGCGAGGCCGGCGAGGAACCCGGACTATGTGGAGGTGGCCGGACAGGACGGAGTGTTCCTCGCCGCGCACCGCGACCACGGGTACGCGCCACCGACCTGGCCGCGCCCCGAGGACTCGCAGCAGGCGCATCTGCGCATCCTGGTCGAGCACGGCGACATGGACGAGGCCGAGCGCGAGGCGATCGGCCTCGGCGCCCGGCCGGTCGAGACCAGGGACAACGGCGGCCCCTGGGACGAACGCACCTACGCCGATCCCGCCGGGCACTCGTTCTCGCTGGCGGTACGCAGGTCAGGGGTGCGGTGAGGTAGGACGCGTGCGGTGAGGTAGCGACCGATGAGAGGGTCATTTCCGGGAAAACCGGGCATTTTCTAGGGTGGCGGCGACTGCCGAGGCCGTACCCCGTTTCCCGGCAGTCACTCGGACACGCACCTTGAGGGCGTCCTCGAAAGGAGCGGACTCGTGAGCAGTACTTCTGGGAACGGGAAGAGGATCGTGGTCACCGGAGCCACCGGAAACCTCGGCACCAGTCTGCTGCAGAGCCTCGCCGAGGACGAGACGATCGGCTCCGTGCTGGGGCTCGCGCGCCGCGTGCCCGACTGGACGCCCCCCAAGACCGAGTGGGCCTCCGCGGACGTGGCGAAGGAGGATACCGACCTCGGCCGGCACTTCCGCGGAGCGGATGCTGTCGTCCATCTGGCCTGGCAGTTCCAGCCCACGCGCGACCCGTCGTCGACATGGCGCACGAACGTACTGGGCAGCGTGCGCGTGTTCCAGGCCGTCGCGGCTGCCGGCGTCCCGGTGCTGGTCCACGCCTCGTCGGTCGGCGCCTACTCGCCCAAGGCGAAGGACGGCGCCGTGGACGAGTCCTGGCCCACGCACGGCTGGCCCGAGGCGGCGTACTGCCGTGAAAAGGCCTATCTGGAGCGGACACTCGACGCCTTCGAGCCGGCGAACCCCGCGATCCGCGTGGTCCGCCTGCGGCCCGCCTTCATGTTCAAACAGGAGTCTGCGAGCGAGCAGCGCCGACTGTTCGCGGGCCGGTTCATGCCCGGGCAGCTGGCCCGGCCCGAGCTGCTCCCGGTCCTGCCCGACGTGCCGGGGCTGCGGTTCCAGGCCCTGCACACCGAGGACGCGGCACGCGCCTTCCGACTGGCCCTGAGCCGCACGGTCCAAGGCGCCTTCAACCTGGCCGCGGAACCGCCGCTCGACGCCATGGTGCTCGGCGAGCTGTTCCATGCCCGGGTGGTACGGCTGCCCACCCGCGCGGCACGGTCCGCGCTGGCCGCGGCCTGGGGCCTGCACCTGGTCCCGGCGTCACCGCAACTGTTCGACGCCATGATCAGGCTGCCGCTGATGGACTGCTCACGGGCGCGGGACGAACTCGGCTGGCGGCCCGAGCGCACCGCGATCGAGGCCATCGAGGAGCTGCTGCGCGGGATGCGCAGGGGTGCCGGGATGCCGACGCCTCCGCTCGCGGGCAGCAAGGCCGCCGCGTGACGTGGGACCTCCGGCGCGGCACCGCGGAACGCAATACGCGACACGGTAGAACGCAGTAGCACGGCAGAGGGCGCCGCAGGGAGCCTCGTAGGGAGCGACAGAACTCATGGCGAAGATCCTTTTCGTGGTCACCGGTTCGGACCACTGGACGCTGGCCGACGGCACGCGCCACCCGACCGGATTCTGGGCCGAGGAGGCCGTCGTCCCGTACGAGGCCTTCAAGAACGCGGGCCACGAGATCGCGGTCGCCACGCCCGGCGGCATCGTGCCGACCGTCGACCAGGCGAGCCTCGCTCCCGAGTTCAACGGCGGTGAGGAGGGCGCCGAGCGCATCGCGAAAGGCCTGGAGTCCTTCACCGAACTACAGGGTCCGGTGAGCATCGAGGACGTCGACCTGGACGAGTACGACGCCGTCTACATCCCCGGAGGCCATGGCCCCATGGAGGACCTGGCCGTCGACGCGGACTCGGGCGCGCTGCTGACGCGGGCACTGCAGTCGGGCAAGCCGCTCGCCGTCGTGTGCCACGGCCCGTCCGCGCTGCTGGCGGCCGGGAATCCCGACGGCTCCTCGCCCTTCGCGGGCTACCGGCTCACCGCCTTCAGCAACGCGGAGGAGGGTCAGGCGGGCCTGGCGGACAGGGCGAAGTGGCTGCTGCAGGACCGCCTCGTGGAGATCGGCGCAGACTTCCAGGAGGGCGAGCCCTGGGCCCCGTTCGTGGTCGTGGACCGCAATCTGTTCACCGGCCAGAACCCGGCGTCGTCCGCCCCGGTGGCGGCGGAGGTGCTCAAGGCGCTGGGCTGAGTGTCGAGCGGTGCTGAGCCCCTCGCCGGGGAGAGCGCCGGTCCGGCGGGCGGCACGCCATGATGTTTATCTCCGGGCGTAGTGGGCGTCACGTCGGGCGCCCCTTACGCGCCAGGACGGCCAGGCATAGCATCGGTCTCCGCATGGACACGATCACGCTCTGGCACCTCACCCCGTGGGAGTTCGCCGCGCTTGCGGCTGCGACCGCGCTCGTCGGCTTCTCCAAGACCGCGGTGAGCGGCGCCAACACCGTCAGCCTCGCCATCTTCGCCGCCATACTGCCCGCCCGCGGTTCGACCGGCGTGCTCCTGCCGCTCCTCATCGTCGGCGACGTGCTGGCCGTACTCACGTACCGGCGGCACGCCCACTGGCCGACCCTGTGGCGCTTGTTCCCGGCCGTCATCGCAGGTGTAGTGGCCGGCACGCTGTTCCTGATGTGGGCGGGCGACGGAGCGGTGCGTACGTCGATCGGCGCGATCCTGCTGCTGATGGCCGCCGTCACGGTGTGGCGGCGGCGCAGCGCCACCGAGGCCGCCCCGGACGAAGTCACGACACGGGCCGGCCGCGTCAAGGCCCGCTCATACGGCATCCTCGGCGGATTCACCACGATGGTCGCCAACGCAGGCGGCCCGGTCATGTCGATGTATCTCCTTTCCGCGGGCTTCCGGAAGCTGAGCTTCCTGGGCACGTCGGCGTGGTTCTTCCTGATCGTCAACACCTCGAAGGTGCCCTTCAGCGTCGGCCTCGGCCTCATCGACGGCCACTCGCTGCTGCTGGACGCCGCCCTCGCGCTGTTCGTCATCCCCGGCGCCTACCTCGGCAGGCTCACCGTCCACCGCATCAACCAGCGTGTCTTCGAGCAGCTCGTGATCGCGGCGACCGTGGTGGGCGGAGTGCAGCTGCTGCTGCGATGAGCGCGCGCGGGGCGCGTCGGGCGTACTGCCGGAGAGGTGGGTGAGCGCAACGCGTGGGCACGACGCGTGTGCGTTCTCTGCGGCGTCGGGCCTGCGTGCCGACTGAGCCCGCGTGCCGCCCCACCCAGCGTGCCGCCCCACGTCGCCGTCCCCGTACGCTCGACGGCATGTCTGCGCACGTCCTGGTCCTCGGCGGTACGACCGAGGCCCGCGAGCTCGCGGCCGAGTTGGCGGCCCGCCCCGGGGTACGGGTCACCACATCGCTGGCCGGGCGGGTGACCCGGCCGGGCGCGCTCCCGGGCGATGTGCGCATCGGAGGCTTCGGCGGCCCCGACGGCCTGGCGACGTGGCTGCGCGGGCACGGCGTGGACGCCGTCGTCGACGCCACGCATCCGTTCGCCACCACCATCAGCGCGCATGCGGCGAGCGCAGCGGCGGCCACCGGCGTACCGGCCGTTCTCCTACGCCGTCCGGGCTGGGAGGCAGGCCCAGGCGACCGCTGGCACACGGCCGCGACGCTCGCCGAAGCGGCGGCGCTCCTGCCAGGCCTCGGCCGGCGCGTCTTCCTGACGACCGGCCGCCTGGGCCTCGCTGCCTTCGCGCACCTGGACGACCTCGATTTCCTCGTACGGTCGGTGGAGGCACCCGAGCCGCCCCTGCCACGCCGCACCCGGATCGTGCTCGCCCGCGGCCCGTTCACGACGGACGGCGAGGCCGCGCTGATGCGCGATCACCGCATCGACGTCCTGGTCACCAAGGACAGCGGTGGCGCAGCCACAGCCCCCAAGCTGGCGGCCGCCCGCGCACTCGGCGTCCCGGTCGCCATCGTCCGGCGGCCTCCCGCGCCGCGCGGGGTGGTCGTGGTCCCGGATGTCGCTACGGCGCTTTCCAGGCTCGGGCTGGCCGACTGACGCTCAGCTCCGCAGCCGGCCGGTCACCAGCGAGGCCAGGGCACCGGTCGTCGTCCTGCCCCAGGCATCCTGATGCCCAGAGCTCCTGTCGCCGCGTCGCCGCGTCGCCGCGTCGCCGCGTCACCGCTGATCCCGGGGCCGCCTGCGAAGCAGATACGTGTCCATGATCCATCCCTTGCGCTCCCGGGCCTCCGCCCGCACGCTCGTGATCCTCGACGCTGCCTCGCCGAGCGGCCCCGATATGAGGATCTCGTCGGGCGTGCCGATGTAGGCGCCCCAGTAGATGTCGATGTCGTCGTCCGCATATCTCTGGAACGCCTGGTGGGCGTCCAGCATCACCACCACGTCGTCGACACCGTCGGGGAAACCCTCCGCCAGCCTGCGGCCCGTGGTGATCTGCACCGGCCCGGCGACCCGGTTGAGCCCCGTCCGGTGCCTGGCGGCCAGCGCCGAGACACTGCTGATGCCCGGCACGACGTCGTACGTGAAGCTCACCGAGCCGCGCTCCAGGATCTCCTCCAGGATGCCCAGGGTGCTGTCGTAGAGCGCCGGGTCACCCCACACCAGGAAAGCACCGCTCTCGTCCTCGCCCAGCTCGCGGGCGATCAGATCCTCGTAGATGTCGGCACGACGGCTGCGCCAGTCCCCGACGGCGGGGGAGTAGGCCGCACCGCCGGCGGCCCGGTCGCGGTCCGGATCGCGCGCCTCGACAAGGCGGTACGCCCCATCCGGTATGTGCGCGTCGAGAATGTCACGGCGAAGCTGGACGAGGTCCGACTTCTCCTCGCCCTTGTCCAGAATGAAGAACACGTCGGTGCTCTTCAGCGCCTTGACCGCCTGCAGGGTCAACTGGTCGGGATCGCCCGCCCCGATGCCGATGACATGAATCTTTCGCACACCCCGAGTCTGCCCCACGCCACTGACAGCCGACGCACCGCCCGGCCGGTCAGGGGCAATGTGGCCCCGGGGACCCGGCGCACGAGCCGGCTGGAGGCGGGTCAGGCTCACCTCCACGCAGCCGTGGCGCCCATGTCTCCGCGTCGACGGCGGACTCCTCCCGCTCCACGACGACCGCCAACTCCAACGCCCACAGACCAAGTTCCCGTACAGCGATCCCGTACGGCCGATCCTGCCCCGAGGCCGACCGCCACTCCTCGATGCCTGCGGCGCCGCGCCGCAGCAGCCGGGCCCCGCCCGTCGCGTTACCGCGTGCCGCATGCGTGAGCCCCACGGCGAGCTGCGCCAGCCCTCGCCACAGCGCGCGTTCCTCTGCCGGACCCGACTTCCAGGCGTCCTCGAACACCTCATGGGCGTGGAACGGCTTGCCGGCGTCCAACAACGACTGCGCCTCCGCGACCGTCTCTCCGGGGTCGCGCTGCACCCCTTCTGGTTGGCGGGCGACCCCCTCCGCCCCGTAGGGCAAGGGTCGTCCGAGACCGTCCCGCGGCCTCGAACTACGCGCGCGGCCCTCCGCGTCACGGTCCCGTCCGCCACCCGCTCCGACCCGAGGTGCTGTGCTCATACGGAAATTGTCGCGCGCCCCATCGCCACCGTCCTGCCCCGGCCCGCCACCGACCCCCCACGCCACCCTCCGCCAGTCCGCCTCCCCATGGCTCGCGGTCTCAGGCCGCCCGCCGAACACCCCCGCCGCCCGCAGATCGCCGTCTTCCGAGCACCGGCTTCGGAGCACCCTCTGACGTGAGGTAATGTTCTTTCTGCGCGATCACGCGGAACACCCGCGGGAAGCGCACCGGGACGTGGCGCAGCTTGGTAGCGCACTTGACTGGGGGTCAAGGGGTCGCAGGTTCAAATCCTGTCGTCCCGACAGAGATGTCGGAAGTTTTCGCAGGTTAGGGGCACTCTTTGGAGTGCCCCTAACGCGCGTTTGGGAGCAAGCTGGGAGCCCTCGTCGCTCCCAATTGCTCCCATCGCTCCCAGTCCCCGTCGGCGGCGTCAATTGATGTTGACCGCCGATCGCCCGATCGGGTCGAGATGGTCATGCTCCCAGTGCGGCGGGCCTGCTGCTTCCAGCTTTTACTGGTCAAGGGGTCGGTTTGCTCCCGGTTCTTCGAAGGGGGTCGTGTGAAGCGTCGACCCCTTGTCCGATTTCGGTGTCCCCTTGACTGCGAGGGCTCCCCGTCTGGGTGTGCGGCACATCAAGATGTTGAACGCGGTCCGCGGACGCTGTGCAGGTCGGAGGGGGTGCGGGCGGGGCGCCCGGCGTCGTGTGAGTCCCCTTGTCGGCCGGAGAGTGGCGGTACGCGGCGGCTGCGAGCTGTATAGAGCGGTTGTCAACGGTGTGTGGGTGGCGTCGGCGCCCTCGTGGGTGGCCTATCCGGGGGCGTCGAGCGTGACTGGGAACGTTCCGTCGCCTCGGTTCGCGGCTGGCGGCCGCGGCGGCATGGTTGCGGACGAGGCGATATGTCCTCGACGCTCACACGGCCGACGGTCGGCGCCTCTGCCTTCAGACCGGTATGAACACGCTGGCGGCGCGTCTGGCTGGCCCGGTGGTCGGGGCCCGGGCCGATACGCTCGACGGCCCGGGAGGATGCAGTAGCGGGTGCGAAATCGCTGCACGCAGCTTCCGTGAGAACCGGTTCACCGGGAAGTTGACCGGGCGTAGCTCGCGCATCGTCATGCTCGGCTGTGCCGCGGCGCGTCAGTGGCGCGGCCAGGCTTCCGAGTTGGGCCAGCCCGCGAAGCCGTGGGGTGAGGCGACGCGGCCGGCTGGCTGTTGCGGGCCGAGAGGGCCACTGCTGCCTATCTCAAATGGGCATGTCAGCGGTGAATCTTTGCGCACGGCGTGCCATCAGTCTTGTTGAACTCGATGCACAGCCAGGTGCCGTGGCGGAACGTCCGGCCTCTCAGGTTCCTGTCCACGTGGGAGAACTTCGTCATGCCTGCAGGGATCGGGGTCGCGTCTTTCCACTTGGTGACGTCGTTCCGAACGCCGTTGTAAACCGTGTACAGGCGGGCGCGAACGCCGGTGCCGTGGCCGTCCATCGATCGTGTCCCCTGCCGTGGTGTAGGGGATCAAGGCGGGGAACCTGAGTCGGCGTGCCCTGCATGTGCTTCCGCCACTCCGGTTCGTGCCCCCTGAACAGCAGTCCCGCCGACCCCGTGCCCGCAGCAGAGGGAACTCATGGTGACTGTCCGTTCTCGCCGAAGGTGGAGCGACTCTCACTGAATCTCGTTCGGTCGGGCTTTCATCGTCGGCAGCCCAGGCGGGATCAGCTCGGAGAGTCGGGCGACGGCTCGTCGACAGATACGTGTACGGCACTCCAGGATGTGGATGCCCTGGTCATAAAGCGGGGAGGCACTGAGAGGGCGGTAAGTGACTCGATGCCCTTTTCGGGGTTGCGTTGGGTGAGGCGAGCTGGTCGTGGAAGCATGGCGTGCCGATGGCTGGCCACAGGTGAACAAGCCGGGCTCGGTTTCGGTGCAGACGCCTCCGACGCTCTTCGGCAGTAGCCCAAGCAACAAGGGCTCTGCATAGGCCGCGGGTTGGCGGGGATGGGTTTCCTGTCTGCGGCGACTGCCAGGTACTTGGGGTAGAGGGGTGTCCGGGCGGGGCCGGTTCGGATGTGTCCGGGGAGTCGTCGCCGTCGAGATCCTCGGTGGTGGTGGTCGCGAGGGTGATGCGGACGTGGTCGTGCTCTTGTGTAGAAGATCGTAAATTTGTGCTGTCCCTATGGAACGATCACCGGCATGGAGATCCTTCGGTACGTGTTCCTTGTCTTCCACCTCTTCGGGTTCGCCGCGATCATGGGTGGCCTCTTCTATCAGCTGAGAGGGAAGGACCCGGTGACCGGCAGTTACATGCCGATCAGCGCGGTCGTTCAGCTGGTCACCGGTGCGGGACTCATATGGACCCGGACGTCCCTGGACCTGCCGGTGGACAACGCGAAGATGGGGGTGAAGCTGGCCCTGGACGTCCTGGTGGCGATAACAGCGCTCGTGGGCATGCGCAACAAGCAGCAGTGGGCGTTCTATGCCGTGGGGACGTTCACGGCGGCCGCAGTCATCGTGGCCGTTGCATGGAAGTAGTTCCCCAGTGGGCCCTGGCGCGTGTTCGGACGCCATGTCACACACCGTACTTTGAGAGGGCGGTAGACGTGGTGTCCTCGTCGTAGCCCGCGACCGCGCGCATACCGCGGGCCGCCGGCGTGCCGAGGGTGGCGGCCACGTCGGCCGGCGCGGTCGATGATGTTGCGCAGCATGCCGCAGAGGAACCCCTCCAGCGGGCCGCAGCTGGGCAAGGCAGCACTGGTGCGCGGCGAACGGCCTGCGCGTGCCCGAACTCGGTGAACAGGCAGCCAAGGATGGGCCGTCGTCGAATCCGGTGGGCCTGGAGGTCGGTGACGGTGGCGGGGCGGGCGGTTCGTCGCTGTCTGGGGGGAGTTGTTGCCGAGCCTGGTGAGGGCGGTGCCGGTTGTAGTGCTGGATGTACTCGGCCAGGACCGCTCGGGCGCGGGCCTCGTTGTAGATCAGGATCCTGTCGAGGATCTCGCGGCGTAGAGTGCCCACGGCTCGCTCGCAGATCGCGTTCGCCTTCGGCGCCCGCGGTGGGCTGAGCAGGATCTCCACGTCGTTGGCGCCTGGAAGACGGCGTCGAAGGCGTCGGTGTATTTGCTGTCCCGGTCCCGGGTGAGGAAGCGCAGCGAGTCCATGCGGAGTCCCAAAGTCATGGCGACGTTCCTGGCTTGTTGCGTGGCCCACTGGGCGGTGGGGTGGGCGGTGACGTCGGCGAAATGGAGGCGTCTCGTGCCGTGCTCGATGAGGACCAGGGCGTAGAGGCGCCTGAGCGGCACGGTGTCGAGGTGCCGGAAGTCGGCGGCGAGGATGCCGCGGGCCTGGGCGGTGAGGAACTGGCGCCAGGTGGGGCCGGAGCGCTGCGGGGGTGGGGTCGATGCCGGCGGCGTGCAGAATCTGCCAGACCGTGGACGTGGCGTTCGAGTGGCCGAGGCGCGCGAGTTCGCCATGTATGCGGCGCGAAGGATGAGCTGCTTGACGGTGGACGCGGTGGACGGCCTGCCGGGGCGGCGACGCTGGGAGAACGTCCATTTCCGGGCAACGAGTTGGCGTGGAAAGAACGGCGAGCCAGATTCGGTCGGCGGCTCGTACCGGACCCGGGCGGTCTGACGGTGCAGCACCGCGTTCTCGTGCACGGCGATGACGCCTTCGTAGTCCCGTACGGGCAGGGGCGCGCTCAGGAGTCGGTGGCGGCAGGAGCAGCCGGTCTGTTCGATGAGTCGCTCGACTACGGTGCCGCCGTCGCCCGGCGCCAGGATGCGGGTGTCGGCGCGATCCGGGTCGGGGTGGTGGCCGTGATCAACGGCTGCCAGGTGTGGAGAGCGTAGAAGTCGCTGATGTGGTCCCACACCTGGGCCGGGGTTGCGGAGGCGGTCACCTGCAGGTGGACCTTGGTCATGGTCAGGCTCACTGCCGGGCGTGCTCGTCGCCCTCGCGGTAGAGCACCAGGTGCTCGTGGAAGAGAACGCCGTCGCGGACGTCGCCGGTGGCGGTGAAGCCGGTGTCGTCGACGTAGTCGATGTGGTTGCCGGGACGGATCCTGGGTTAGCGAGGGCGAGGCGGAGCGTCGCTGGCTACACCTGCTCAACGGCGATGGCCTTGGCGTCAAAGACCGGGTCGACCCGCGGGATCCGGGCACGGCCGCGGGTCCGGAGTGGGAGGTGGCCCTGCGCCGGTCGGTCGCGAGTAACCCGCTCGGGGACTGGCGGGTCCACCTGCGGCTCGGCGAGCTCGCCTTCGCGGCGGGGGACCTGGATGGGGCCCGCTCCGACTGGGAGTGGGCGATGGCGCTGCGGCCGACGGCCTGGGCGGTGCGCAACCTCGGGCTCCTGGACGCGGCCCTGGGTCGGCTTGACCAGGCCGCCGTCCGCTACCTCAAGGCGTGCCGGATGCTTCCGGGCGACCTCAACCTCGCCACCGAGGCCGTCGGCTGCCTCATCGCCGCGGGGAGGGCGGACGACGCTGGCCGGGTGCTCGACGCGCTCGCCGCACGCGGCGTGACCGGCTGCGCCGCCTACTGGCTACTGCGGGCCGAGTGGGAAGCCGCCGCCGGCGGATGGCAGGGGTATGCGGACGCGCTGGCCCACGCCACCGGGTGCGCTGACGCCGAGGCGTACCGGACCTGGGCCGACGGCCTGTGGGAACGGTACGGAACCATGGAGAAAGAGTGCGAGCAAAGCTGAAGTGCGCGGTGTGGTGGCATCGGCGCGGACCAAGCCAAGCCCGGCGACGACACCTCCGGCGACGGAGAACACGTCGGCAAGCCTGGCGAGAACAAGTAGCCTCACCATTGCGCCTTCGCGGCAGAGATACGTCGGCTTACGGCTGCTGACCGGTGGCTTTTGGGGCGGGCGCGGGATGTTCCGCTGGTCGCGGTGCGGTCATGTCGAGCAGGAGCAGGGCGTCGTGGTCGGTGGTGCCGGGTTCGGCGGTGTAGACGCCGATGCGTTGGCCGGGGGTGCCTTCGACGTGCAGTGACTGGGACGTGAGGGTGACCGTGCCGACCTGGGGGTGGTGGAACGTCTTGTGCGCGGGCTTGCGCCCGGTCACCTCGTACCGCTCCCAGGAAGCGCGGGTTGCCGTGCCGGAAGTCGCCTTCCTTGAAGCCGTCGGTCGAGCGGCCCACCGGCCGCGGGCGAGACCCACACGGAAGCCGGACGGCAGATGCTCGAACGCTGAGCCCCCTGCGACCGGCGTACACCCCCACCTTTGGAGCACTTTTCTCATGCGCGCAGCAGTGATGTACGGAGCCGGCGACGTCCGTGTCGAGGACCGTCCCGATCCGAAGATCGTCCAGCCCACCGACGCCGTCGTCCGCACGCTCGCCTCGTGCGTGTGCGGCAGCGACCTGTGGCCGTATCAGTCCATGCCTGCCACCGGCACCGGCCGCCCCATGGGGCACGAGTTCCTCGGCACCGTCGAGGAGACCGGCGCGGACGTGACCGGCCTCAAGGCCGGCGACCTGGTCGTCGCCCCGTTCACCTACAGCGACAACACCTGCGACTACTGCCAGAAGGGTCTGCACATCTCCTGCCGCAACGGCGGCCGGTACGGCTTCGACGGGGTCGACGGCGGTCAGGGCGAGGCGGTACGTGTCCCGCACGCCGACGGCACCCTGGTCAAGCTGCCAGTGGCCGCCGACTCGGCCCTGCTGCCCTCGCTTCTGGCCTTGTCGGACGTGATGACGACCGGCCACCACGGCGCCGTCACCGCCGGCGTCCGACGTGGCGACACGGTGCTGGTCATCGGGGACGGCGCGGTCGGCCTGTGCGCGGTGCTCGCCGCCAAGCGGCTTGGCGCCGAGCGGATCCTGCTCATGGGCCGCCACACCGCCCGGACGGACCTGGGCCGCGAGTTCGGCGCCACCGACGTGATCGCCGAACGCGGCGAAGAAGGCATCACCCGTGCCCGCGACCTGACCAACGGTGGCGTGGGACGGGTCATCGAGGCGGTCGGCACCCGCCAGAGCCTGGACACCGCCCTCGGCGCGGTCCTCGACGGCGGCACGATCAGCCGGCTCGGCGTCCCGCAGTACGAGGAAGGCCCGATCGGCCCGGCCGAGTTCATGCGGAACATCACCCTGACCGGCGGGGCCAGCCCGGCTCGCGCCTACGTCGAGCAGCTTCTGCCCGACGTCCTGGACGGCGCCATCACCCCCGGCCGGGTCTTCGACCGCCACTTCACGCTCGACCAGACTCCCAGCGCCTACCGGGCCATGGCCGACCGCCAGGTCCTCAAGGCCCTCATCACCCTCTGACCACCTTCACCCTCAGCAGAGGAACATCCCCATGCAGTACGTGACCTTGAACAACGGTGTCGAGATGCCGCTCCTCCGCTTCGGCGTCTACCAGATCCCCGCCGACGACACCGAGCGCGCCGTCTCCGACGCCCTCGCCGCCGGCTACCGCCTCCTGGACACCGCCGCCGCCTACGGCAACGAAGAGGCCGTGGGCCGTGCCATCAAGTCCAGCGGCATCGCGCGCGACGAGCTCTTCGTCACCACCAAGCTGTGGGTGCAGGACTCCCCGGCCGAGGACAACACCCGGCGGGCCTTCGAGACGTCGCTGAACAAGCTGGGCCTGGACTACCTCGACCTGTATCTGATGCACCAGCCCTTCGGGGACGTCTACGGCCAGTGGCGCGCCATGGAAGCTCTCAACCATGAGGGCCGCGCCAAGGCGATCGGTGTCGCCAACTTCTACCCCGACCGGCTGATCGACCTGATCGTCAACAACGAGATCGTGCCCGCGGTCAACCAGATCGAGACCCACCCGTTCTTCCAGCGCACCGACTACCAGGACCTCATGCGCGAACACGGGGTGCAGATCCAGCCCTGGGGCGGCTTTGCCGAAGGCAGGAACGACCTGTTCACCAACCCGCTGCTCGCCGAGATCGGCAAGGAGTACGGCAAGTCGGTGGCGCAGGTCGTGCTGCGCTGGCTCACCCAGCGCGGCGTCGTCGCGATCCCCAAGTCCGTGCGGCCCGAGCGCATGGCGGAGAACATCGACGTCTTCGACTTCCAGCTCACCGATGAGCAGATGGTGCAGATCGCCACCCTGGACACCGGCAGCTCGCTGTTCTTCGACCACCACGACCCGGAGATCGTCACCTGGCTCGCCAAGCGCCGCCTCGACACATGACTGCCGCGCCACGACGACGCGCCCTCCTGCGCGCCACCTTGATGACGGGCCTCAGCGCCGCGACCGGAGCCCACCTCGCCGGCTGCTCCTCGCCCGCGGGGGCAGGAGACCGAGCGTCAGAAGACGACGTTTCCGGGGTCGTCCGCGACGACCCCGAGCAGGCGCAGGGTGTTGCCGGCCTACTACTCGCGTCCGGGCGAGAACTGCTTCTGCGGCGGACGCACCACCCTGCAGGTCGGCAACACCGAAGTACTGGCGCGCAAGATCAGCAGCCTCACCCGCTGCGACGCCCGATCGGGAGCCTGTGGAGCGGTGTTGCTGTCCGTCAATGGCGGCAATGGCCCAGTCATCGCCGTTACGCGGCCGCCACAAACCTGTCATGCACGAAGGGGAATGCCCCTCGCTCGTATGTGGGTTGCCCCATGTATGACCATCGGTGTGACGCTCGCTTTCCAGAACCGGATCGACACCACGGTGCAGCTCGCACGGGAGGCTCACGAGGCCGGGCTGCGTTCCGCCTGGTTCGGGCAGACCTTCGCGTACGACTCTCCCTCGCTGGCCGCGATCGTCGGCCGCGAGGTGCCCGGACTCGAGGTCGGGACCGCCGCGATCCCGATCTTCGGCCGCCATCCGCTGCTCGTCGCAAGCCAGGCCCAGACAGCCCAGGCCGCCACCGGCGGCCGCTACCACCTCGGGCTCGCGCTCGGCACCAAATACCTGACCGAGGCGGCCTTCGGCATCCCGTACGACCGCCCGATCGGCCGGCTCCGTGAGTTCCTCACCGCCCTGCGCCAACTGGTGGAGACGGGCAGGGCCGACTTCCACGGCGAGTTGCTGACCGCTACGACACCGTTGCCGGCGACGGTACCGGGCGGCGCCGAACCGCCGGTGCCGCTCCTGGTCGCCGCCATGGCACCGCAGGCCCTGCGCGCTTCCGGCGAACTCGCCGACGGCATCCTTCCGCTCCTCGCCGGCCCGCGCGCCCTCGCCGAACACATCGTCCCGGCCGTCACCGCCGCCGCCGAGGGGGCGGGCCGGCCGGTACCCCGGATCGTGGCCTTCGTGCCCGGAGTGGTCACCGCCGACCCTGAGGCGGTACGGGAGACCGCGACCGAGAAGCTCGCGTTCTACGAGCAGTTTCCTTCCTACCAGCGTGTCATCGGACTCTCCGGCGGCACACGCGCCGTCGACCTGGCCGTCATCGGCGACGAGGAGACCATCGCCGCCGAAGTACGCCGATACCGCGAGGCCGGGGCGACGGAGGTGGTGTTCACCGAAACGGACCTCGGCAGCGAGGCGGACCGACGCCGCACCTGGAAGCTGCTCGGGGAGCTCGCGAACGGCTGAGAGGCCCTGGGAGCAGGCAGGTTGTTGAGAACGGTGACGGCCGCGGAGAGCAGCAGGACCGCCCAGTCGTTCAGGGCGGCCCTGGTCACCGTCGCCCTGGGCCAGGAACCGCCGAGCCCAGCGGCGCGGACGTCGGCGGTCAGCTCGCCTGGCGGCGGTCGGGTGCTGAGCGGTGGGTGATTGGTTCACGCAGGCCGAGGTGGGAGCGGAGCGTGGTACCCCAAGATCTCCGACAGAGCCCGAAACTCCACATCTTTCGTGACGGGGAGGTCCCACCCCCACGGCGCGCTGCGAGGAGTGCGGCACCTCGCTCCCAACCTGGCCCACCGGCCGCCCGGCGCGCTACTGCGGCGCAACCTGCCGACAGCGGGCCCGCCGCCGACGCCTCGCGGGCTGAGCGGGCCCGGACCCACGCTCACCGTGACAGATCCGGCCGAAGGCCGGTGCGAGCGGCGATCCGGTGGGTGTCACGCAGGGCGTGATCCTCCTCGACGACCAGGATTCTGTGGCGCGTGATCCTCGACGGGTGCTCGTGCCGACAAGCGAGCAGGGGGCCGGCGTGACCGCGCAAGAAGGCGCGCCATGTGCTCTCCGCCCGGCGTGGTGCGGTGGGCGCGGGGAACGTGTGAGATCGCCGTACGCAGCCTCCGCAAGGACCGGTTCACGCACGGCGCAGGGCATACCGGGTGCGTCGCCGAGGCTGCGCCTGATGGCATCGTCGGCGCCGAGCCGACTCTCGCTGAGGGAGCCGCCTGCCTGACTCCGGCAGTCGGGGAGAGCCTATGGAACGAGTTCGCCCACGAGTGCGGAGACCTGCTCCACTTCGATGAGGAAGCCGTCGTGGCCGTATGGGGATTCGATGACCCGGAGGTCATCCGCCGTGGCGATGCCCGCCGCCAACTCCGCCTGCTGGGACGGTGGGTAGAGGCGGTCGGAGTCGACCCCGGCCACGAGGGTCCTGGCGGTCACCCGGCTCAGGGCGGCGCGTACGCCGCCGCGGCCGCGGCCGATGTCGTGACTGTTCATGGCCTCGGACAGCACGATGTAGCTGCCCGCGTCGAAGCGGCGCACCAGCTTGGCCGCATGATGGTCGAGGTAGGACTCGACCTGGTATCGGCCGCCGTACCACGGGTCCTCCTCGCCCTGGGGCGAGCGGCCGAAGCGGACCTGGAGTTCCGGCTCGCTGCGGTAGGTGACGTGGGCGAGCCGTCGGGCCAGGCCGAGCCCGGCGTGTGGCCCCTGGCCGGTGTCGTGGTAGTGGCCGCCGCGCCAGTTCGGGTCGGAGCGGATGGCGTGCAGTTGGATGTTGGCCCAGGCGATCTGTTCGGCACTCGCCGAGGCTGCCGTGGCGAGCAGCAGGAGCGCGTCCGTCCGCTCCGGATGCGCCACGGCCCATTCCAAGGCCCGCATCCCGCCCATCGAACCGCCGACCACCAAGGCCCAGCGATCGATGCCCAGCGCGTCGGCCAAGTCGGCTTCGGCCGCGACCTGGTCGCGCTGTGTCAGAAACGGGAAGTCGCCGCCCCAGCGTCGTCCGTCGAGGCGCGGGGAGGACGGACCGGTGCTGCCCTGGCAGCCGCCGAGCACGTTCGGGGCGACGACGAACCAGCGGTCTGTGTCGAGCGCGCGTCCGGGTCCGATGAGTCCGTCCCACCATCCGGGGGTGGGGTGGCCGGGCTCGGCGGGGCCGACCACATGACTGTCGCCGGTGAGGGCGTGCAGCACCAGCACTGCGTTGGAGCGATCCGGCGCGAGCCGCCCCCAGGTCTCGAACGCGAGCCGCACACCAGGCAGTTCACCGCCCGTCTCCAAGGGGAGCGGCCTCTCGCGTACAAACCATTGGCGACGCCCGGGCGGGGCCCCCTCCCGCCAGGCCCCGGAGGCCGGCGGGAGGGGGACCTGCGAGGGCGTCAGTACGGTGTTCAGGACGCGCCCTTCGCCGCGCGGAAACCGGCCTCCAGATCCGCCTTGAGGTCGGCGAGGTTCTCGATGCCGACCGAAAGGCGTACCAGACCGGGGGAGGTGCCGGTGGCCGCCAACTGCTCCTCGTCCAGCTGACTGTGGGTGGTGGATGCCGGGTGGATGATGAGGCTGCGTACGTCGCCGATATTTGCGAGATGGCTGAACAGCTCGACGGCGTCCACGAACCGCTTGCCCGCCTCGACGCCGTCCCGCAGCTCGAAGGCCAGCACCGCTCCGGTGCCTCGCGGCAGGTAGCGCTGCCCCGCCTCGTACCAGCGGTTGGACGGCAGTCCCGGGTAGTGGACGGCGGCGACCTCGTCGCGCTGCTCCAGCCATTCGGCCAGGGCCTGGGCGTTCGCGGAGTGCCGTTCGATGCGCAGGCTGAGCGTCTCCACGCCCTGCAGGAGCAGGAAGGCGGAGTGCGGCGCGATGGCCGGACCGAGGTCGCGCAGCAACTGCACCCGCAGCTTTACGGCGAAGGCGCCCGGGCCGAGCGCCGGCCAGTACTGCAGACCGTGGTAGCTGGGGTCGGGCTCGGTGAAGTCCGGGAACCGCTCGGCGTGCGCCCCGAAGTCGAAGGTGCCCCCGTCGACGACCACACCCGCGATGGCTGTTCCGTGCCCGCCCAGGAACTTGGTCGCCGAGTGCACGACGATGTCCGCGCCGTGCTCGATCGGCCGCAGCAGATAGGGGGTCGGTACGGTGTTGTCCACGATCAGCGGCACGCCTGCCTCGTGCGCCACGTCCGCGACGGCCCGCACGTCGAGCACGTTTCCGCGCGGATTGCCCAGCGTCTCCGCGAACAGTGCCTTGGTGTTCGGCCGGATCGCCGCTCGCCAGGCCTCGAAGTCGTCCGGGTCGTCGACGAAGGACACCTCGATGCCCAGCTTCGGCAGCGTGTGCCGGAACAGGTTGTACGTGCCGCCGTACAGCGACGTGCTGGAGACGATGTGGTCGCCGGAGCTCGCCAGAGTGAGGATCGCCAGGGTCTCCGCCGCCTGCCCGGAGGACAGTGCCACGGCCGCGACCCCGCCCTCCAGGGCGGCGATGCGCTGCTCGAAGACGTCCTGGGTGGGGTTGTGGATGCGGGTGTAGATGTTGCCGGGCTCGGCGAGCGAGAACAGGTCGGCGGCGTGCTGCGTGTCCCGGAACACGAACGATGTCGTCTGGTAGATCGGCGTCGCCCGGGCGCCGGTCGTGGGGTCGGGCGCGGCACCGGCGTGGATCTGTTTGGTCTCGAAGGACCAGGCCGATGTGTCGGGTCCGGCGGATTCGTCTTCGGGGGTGTGGCCTGCGGTGACGGAATCGATGGGCTGGCTCATGGTTCTCCCTTGTGCGGGTACGGCGGTGCTCGGGGTGCGGAAAGGGGAAGGCGAAGGAACCGCAGGCTGAGCCCGTGCCCGGACGAGGGCAGCGGTCAGTACAGTGCGGTGGGAAAGCGGCTGGTCAGCTGCCGGGGCGCGACGTCAGCCCACGGCGGAACAACCCGTGGTGGTGACACGCACGTAGTCCACGTGGCGGCGAGTCACAAGCACGGTCATGCAGCCAGGTAACCACACAGGCGCTTCACGCACCAGCACAATGTGGTCGTCTCACCGGCCGGGACGCGTGGTGGACGCACCTTCCCGTGTGTGCTTTGATCCGGCCATGGAGACCGCTGGCCCGGCACACATGGTGCTGCTCGACCCGTTCTGGGTGAGCCGCCGCGCCGACCAGTTCGACCAGGTTTGTTGCTGATCGCCGTTCGACGGCCCACAACCACTACCTTCCTCTCCTCTCCCCACTCGCTCCCGGCGCACCCGTCTACCGGCAACTAGCCGTCCTGGTACGGAAGTTGTGCCGTCGCAGTTGATCCGCCGCTGCCGCGAAGGAACCCCATGGCCCACCCCACAGCCCTGCCTGTCATCGACATCTCCCGTTTCCGCGCCCCGGACACGGACCGCGACACCTTCCTCGCCGAACTCCGGTCCGCCGCCCACGAGGTGGGCTTCTTCTATGTCACCGGGCACGGCGTCCCCGCATCACTGCAGGACGAGGTGCTGCACGTGGCACGCGCCTTCTTCGCGCTGCCAGAGCAGCGGCGGCTGGAGATCGAGAACCTCAACTCACCGCAGTTCCGCGGCTATACGCGCACCGGGACCGAGTACACGGCGGGCAGCGCCGACTGGCGCGAGCAGATCGACATCGGCCCGGAACGCGAGGCGCTCGAGACCGGCCCGGACGATCCCGACTATCTCCGGCTCGTCGGTCCCAACCAATGGCCTTCTGCGCTACCGGAGTTGCGTGACATCGTCCTGCGCTGGCAGGCGGAGGCGCTATGCGTGAGCCGTGAGGTGCTGCGGGCCCTCGCGGCCGCACTCGGACAGGACGAGGGCTACTTCGACCAGTGGTTCGACGACGAGGCGGCCGTGCTCCCCGAGCCCGACGACCTGCGACTCCCCGACGGCCTGTACGCCGGCATCACCGCCTGGTCACCCCTGGACATCTTCGCGACCGGCTCCTCGGCGGCGTACTACGTCGGCGACCCCGATGCCATCACCGCCCAGGTGGCCGAGACCCACCGCCAGTCCGGGCTGACGGCCCTCATCCTGGCCGGCTGGCCGCTCATCGAGGAGGCCGAGCAGGTCGCCGAACACCTGCTGCCGCGCTTCGCCGAGATCGGCCCGGTACGGGACGACCTGGCGGCGACCGTGCCCCACGCCGCCGTCCGCTAACGCTCAGGCGAGGTCGAGACGGCGTAGAAGCGCGGCGAGCGACTCGTCCGGGGCTTGCCCGGCGGTGTCGACGACGATGCGTTCGCGGTCCCACGGCTCGTAGTGGCGCTCGATCACCTGCTGCCAGTCGGGCAGCGGCAGACCGGGGATGTCCACCGACCGCGAGGTCACCCGCTGCCGGTGCTCGACCGGGTCCCCACAAGGCCGGCGCCCGCGCCATCGCCCTGACCCGCAGTGGCGGCAAGCGGCAGCAGCTCCTGAACGCCGGGGCCGACGCGGTCATCGCCACCGCCGAGGAGGATGTCGTCGCCCGGGTGCGCGAACTGACCGCAGGCGCGGGCGCCCGCGTGATTTTCGACCCGGTCGGCGGCCCGGCCCTGGCGGATCTGGTCGCGGCCGCCGCTCACGAGGCCGTCATCGTCGTCTACGGCCTCCTGGACCGCACCCCCGCGCAGCTCGACGTGGGTGCGGTGCTCTTCAAGCACCTCACCATCCGCGGCTTCGAACTCTTCGAGATCACCACCGACAGCGGGCGGCGTGCCGGCGCCGTCGAGTTCGTCAGGGACGGCCTCGCCAAGGGAGAGCTGACCCCCGTCATCGACAGGACCTTCCCGCTGGAGGACATCGCCGACGCCCACCGCTACCTGGAGGCCGGCGGACAGGTTGGCAAGATCGTCGTCACCGTCGCGCAACCGGACGGGGCGTCGTCGTGAAGTACGGCTTCATCATGTTCCCCACACGGGACGCCACTCCGCCCGGCGACTTCAGCGTCCTGCTGGAGGACCGCGGCTTCGAGTCGTTGTTCATGCCCGGCCACACCCACATCCCCGCGGTCACACCCGAGCGCTACGACGTGCTGAACCTCGCCCCCGAGTTCAAGAACGGCATGGACGCCTTCGTCGCCCTCGGCGCCATCGCACAGGCCACCACCCACCTCCAGATCGGCACGGCCGTGCTGCTGGTGACCGAGCGGGACCCGATCGTGACCGCGAAGGAAGTCGCCTCCGTCGATGTGCTGTCCGGCGGCCGGATGAACTTCGGTGTCGGACCGGGCTGAATCAACCAGGAGATGCGCAACCACGGCACGAACCCGGACGACCGCTGGCGTGTGATGCGCGAGCGTGTCGAAGCCATGCGTCGGATCTGGACCCGCGACATCGCCTCGTACCACGGCGACTTCGTGAACTTCGACCGCATCACGTCCTGGCCTAAGCCCGTCCAGAAGCCGCACCCGCCGATCCTGGTGGCCGGCAACGGCCCCAACGTCGCCAAGCGCGTCGTCGCCTATGGCGACGAGTGGATCCCCATGCTCCGCCCCGGAGTCCTCGACCACATCGCGGAGTTCAAGAAGACCGCCCGCAAGCCCGGCAGCGACCAACACATTCCCGTAACGCTCTTCGGCGGCGAACTCGACGACGTCGACGCCTACGCCGCTGCCGGAGTCGACCGTGTCCTGTTCTGGGTGCGGCCCCAGGACACTGCGCAGATGACCCGAACCGTTGACCGGATCGCCCTCCGCCTCGGCGACCGCCTGCAGTAAGCCACCTCTGGGCGAGTCCGCACAGGTCACTGCGGCTGGGCCGGCGTCGGCAGCGGACCGACCCCTCGCCCTCACAGAAAGACTTCCGCCCCACAAGAGACCACCTTGAAGAGAGGCCCGAGGGAGAGGGCTCCCCCAGATCTCGCCGTCGCGGAGGATGCTCAGTCGAGACAGAACTCGTTGCCCTCGATGTCCTGCATCAGGATGCACGACTCGTTGTCGTCATCGGCAAGCAGCGTTCGCACGTGTACCGCGCCGAGCGCGACCAGTCGTGCGCATTCGGCCTCCAGTGTGGCGAGGCGCTCTTCACCCATGAGTCCGGTGCCGGCCCGCACGTCGAGATGCACCCGATTCTTGACGATCTTCCCTTCGGGAACGCGCTGGAAGAGCAGGCGCGGGCCCGCACCCGAGGGATCACTGCATGCGAAGTAGGTGACCTGATCCTCAGGCGGCAGCGAGCGATAGTAGTCCTCCCAAGTGGCAAACCCCTTCGGGATCGGCGGTACGACGTACCCCAACACCTCGCACCAAAAACCGGCGAGGCGCGCAGGTTCTGCGCAGTCGAACGTGACTTGGAACTGCTTGATCGATGACATCCGCGCACCATAGCAAGGGGACTCTGTTGCTCATCTCCCGGCGTGGATCCGCATGTTGTCGGGAGGACAGCCCCTGCTAGCCGCTGCCGTGTCGTGTGGTCGCAGGGAGGAACCAATGCCGATGCCTCCAAGGTTGCCCGCCGTTCCGGACCAGACCGCGGCCACGACTCTCGCCGCGTTTCCCGACGGCAGCCTGCCGACCCGGGGCCGCACCTCGGGAGAGAACTCCTCCCGAGTGAGGACCGGAACCGCAACCACCCCGAGCCATGCACGCCCGGACCCGGCCAACACACCGGTGGAGCCGGTGGCGGCACAGCGGGCTTCCCTGTCGACTTCGCCCTGCAGACCCGCGCCGACACCACCTCGTACACGACCGTCCGTACCGTCACAGGGCAGAGCAACCCCAATGGAGCCGCCCAGACGTACACACCCACCTCCGCCAGTGGCCGCTACTTGCGCCTGCAGGCCACCAGGCTCGGTACGCCCGCTGCCGACGAGACGACCAAGTACCGTCTCGAGCTCGCCGAGATACGCGGCGTGTAACAGGGCCCGCTACGTCGGTGCCGTCGACCTTTTCCCCCGGCGATCAGCCGTTGAAGACGGCCTCGGGCTGGTCGCGGTGTTCGTGCAGTTCCCAGTACAAGGGGGCTATCTGCTCGGGCGTGGCCGTCGGGAAGCCCTCCGGCCCACCCTCACCGATCCAGGTGTTGATCGCTACGTGCGCGGCGTACACGCCGCTGTCCGCCAGCTCGTTGTGCAGGTTGATCACCCAGTTGCGCAGGGCTCCTGCGGCCGCGTTGACGTTGCCGAGCATCGGCACGGGGTGCACGGAGCCGCCGCCGGTGGTGAACAGCAACGTCCCGGCGCCGGCCTTCCGCATGGCAGGCAGCACCGCGCGGGCGGCCGTGACGGCACCGTAGAAGGTGTACTCGATCTGCGGCTGCTGCTCTGTACCGTGCCATGGTCCGTCTCACACGAACCGGCACCAACAGCTCCTCCTGAAGCTCCCTCCAGCCGCAGGGCCCGGCGCATCTCGCCGCGAGCCTCGGGCCGCTGGCGCTCGTCGGGTTCGGCGTCGGGCCTTGATCACCGGAGCGGAAAGCATCCGCCGGAGTTGATATCGCCGAATGCGGCTTCGGCACTCACTGACAACGGCCGAGACCATGAGCCGAGTTGCCGGTGGGGGATAAAGCAGCAGCGAGTGGCTGTAGTCAGGACACCTGGGCGTTGAACACGGGGTTGTGGCGCAGCTGGTCGGCGCACCACCGGACGTGCCCGTCGGGGTGCTGCGATGGTTCCGGCCCTGGGGTCAGCTGCTTTTCCCCTGCTTCGGCGGGGTGAGGTCCGCCGGGCTGGCACGGAGCATGGCCTTGTAGAGGGCGTCGTGTTCGGGTGGGTCGGGCAGGGGGCCGCGGGCAGGGGTCTCGAAGGACTGGATCAGCAGGGCGGTGACGCGTCGCCAGGCGTCGGGAGCGGCGTCGCCGGTGGCGTTGACGACGCCGGCGTTGGCCATGTGCACCAGCACCAGATCCGAGGGGTCGAAGTCCTCGCGCAGACGGCCCCCGGCCTTGGCGCGGCTGATGAGCTGCACCATGCCTTCGTAGGCCTCGTTGCGGCGCTGTTCCAGAGCCTTGGCGGTGGGGAAGGACATGGTCAGGACGTCGGCGAAGCCGTAGTCGGCAGCCTGCATCGCGCAGGCGGTCTCGATGTAGCCGGTGAAACCGTGCCAGGGATCGGGGTCGTCGAGGGCGACAGCGACCGCGTCGGCGTAGGCGTCCATACGGTCGGAGAAGACGGCGGCGACCAGCTCCTCCTTCGTGGGGAAGCGGCGGAAGATGGTGGCGATTCCCACCCCGGCCTCGCGGGCCACGGAGGCCATGGAGGCGCCCAGCCCGTCGCGCGCGAACACCCTGCGCGCCGCGGCGATGATCCGCTCCCGGTTGCGCTCGGCGTCGCTGCGCAGAGGCTGAGCGGCGGTGTCCTCGGGGTGCTGGGCGGCAGGGGTCATGCGAGCCAGTCTAGCAATCGGATAGCCCTATCCAGTTTGGGTGGTACTGTGGTCGCTGCGAACCGGATAGGGCTATCCGGTCAGCAAACTGGATAGCCCTATCCAGATTTGCCTGCTTCGTTCAACTAGGTTTTTGCGAAAGGATCGCTGTGACCAGCATCGCCATCGTCGGAGCCGGCCCCCAGCTGGGCCTGGCCATCGCCCGCACCTTCGGGTCCCAGGGTTTCGACGTCGCCCTGATCTCCCGCAACCGCGAGAAGCTCGACGGCCTCGTCGGCGAGCTCACCGCCGAGGGCATCACCGCCGCCGCGTTCCCCGCGGACGTGCTCGACCACGACGCGCTGACCCAGGCGCTCAAGGAAGCCGCAACGCAGTTCGGCGGCATCGACGTCCTGGAGTACTCCCCGGTGGGGACGTTCGGCATCACCACTCTGACCGCTCCGGCCGGGACCGAGCCGTCCCATGTGGAGTTCGAGATGAACTTCCAGTTGTACGGGGCCATCGCCGCCACGAAGGCCGTGCTGCCCGCGATGCGCGAGGCCGGCGCGGGCACCCTGCTCTACACCACCGGCGCCGGCTCGATCTGGCCCGACCCGCGGGTCGCCAACGTCAACGCCGCCGCCGCGGCGCTGCGCAACTGGGCGATGAACCTGCACAAGGAGCTGGCCGACGCCGGCACCGGTATCCAGGCCGCCCACGTCGGCATCGACGCGTCGATCGGCGTCTCGGTAATCCCCGGCGTAGAGGCGGCCAAGCCCGAGCAGATCTCCCCCCTCTACTGGGAGCTGCACACCACCAAGCGCGATCAGGCCGAGCTCGTGTTCAAGCTCTGACACCGTGCCGGCTCCGTCGTCGAACCCCGACCGCGCCGCGGCGTGCTAGCGCCGCGGCGCGATCCTGAAGAAGGTATCCGCTCCTGTGAACGTGTTCCTCCGCAGCCCCGAAGCCCGCTGGAAACGCTTCGTGAGCGGCAGCTCGGCAGCGGTGCGAGCCATTTGAGACGCGGCGGCGAGGAGCTGACGGAGGGGCGTTGAGGTGACCCCAGGTCGGGCTCGGGATCTGCGGCCGCAGTGGAACGCGGAGCGGCTGTCGGGGGCGCGGGCGTATGGCAGGCCGGCTGCGGGCGCGGTTACCGGACCATGCCGAGCCCACCGTTGACGGCGATGATCTGGCCGGTGATGAAGCGTGCTCCGTCACCGGCCAGGAAGGCCGAGGCGGGAACGGGCACCATCCTCAACTTCGGCTCCGACGCCGGTCTGACGGTCATGCCGGGGCTCGGCGCGTACGCGGCCTCCAAGGGCATCGGGGTCCGGATGGCGGGCACCACCGAGTTGGCTTGGATGCCGTCGGGCCCCACTCTCCCGCGAAACAGCGACGCGGGGCGGCGCGGTACCCCTCGCCCGCGAGAGCCTCCTCGCTTCCCAGGGGCGGCATCACGCCGCTGAACGCCGAATCGCATCAAGGGTGCCAAATCCCGAAGGAAGCCGTACCGGCCGATCCACGTTCTTCTCGGACGAAGCTGCTTGTCTCCTGGATCAACCTCTAGCTATCTTGAAATGGTCTAACCTTTAGCGCGGAGGCTCTGGTGCATGCTGTCGTCCTGCACGACTTCGGTTCGGCTCGGAATCTGCGGTTCGAGGAGTACCCGGACCCGGTCGCGGAACCGGGGTGGACGGTGGTGCGCCTCCGGGCCAGTGCGCTGAACTGGCACGACGTGCTGGTTCGCCGGGGAAAGTACCGCTCCCCGCTGCCGCACGTCATCGGCGCCGACGGTGCGGGGATCCGCGTCGACACCGGCGACGAGGTGCTGATCCTGCCGTCCCTGTGGTGGGGGGACAACGAGAGCGCGCCGGGACCAGGCTGGCAGATCCTCGGCGATCATCAGCCGGGCACGTACGCAGAGCTCGTGCGGGTGCCGAACGAATGCGTGGTGCCCAAGCCCCCCGGCCTGAGCTGGTCCGAAGCGGCCGCCCTGCCCTTGGTGGGCCTGACCACGTACAGGGCGCTGTTCACCCGTGGCCGGCTGCGCGCTGGGGAGTCGATGCTGGTGATCGGAGCAGGCGGAGGCGTTGCCACGATGGCGGTCGCGCTCGCTGTCGGAGTCGGTGCGCAGGCCGTGGTGACCTCGTCCTCGCCCGAGAAGATCGCCAAGGCCCGGTGCCGGGGCGCCGCCGGAGGCGTCCTCTACACCGAGACCGACTGGGTCGGATCGGCCAGGGAGCTCTCGCCCGCGGGAGAGGGTTTCGACCTGGTGCTGGACTCGGTCGGGTGCTGGCCGGAGTCCATCCGGACGCTGCGTCCGGGCGGGCGGATGGTGGTCCTCGGCGCCTCGCGAAACGAGCAGGCTCCGCTCGATGTGCGGCAGTTCTACTTCGGCCAGTACGACCTGCTCGGTACCACCATGGGCAGCGCGCGCGATTTCAGCGGGCTCCTCTCACTGCTTCGGCGCCACGACATCGCGCCGCCAGTGATTGACAGGACCTTCTCCCTCGATCAGGCCGCAGCGGCCCACGAGCACCTTGAACGGGGGCTCGGGTTCGGGAAGGTCGTTCTGACCCAGGAATGAGCAGTGGCGACTTGCCGCAAGCAGGCTCGAAAACGAATGGCCATGAACCGAAAGGAAAGCATCACGTGACCGAGAAAATGGTTCGTTACGCGGTGGACGAGAAGGGTGCCGCCTTCGTCACACTGGACGACCCGCAGACGCGCAACGCCCTCAGTGACGAACTGCTCGACGAGCTCCTGGACGCGTTGGAGAGAGCAAAGCGCGACGAAGCCGCTCGTGTCGTCGTGCTCACCTCCTCGCACGACCGCATCTTCTCCTCCGGCGGCAATCTGAAAGCGTTCGCCGACGACCGGCCCCCGATCGCGAAGTACGCCGGCCTCGACCGTTTTCCGCGTCTCTTCAAGCTGATCGGCGCTCTGGGCAAGCCTGTCATCTGTGCAGCCAACGGAGACGTACTCGCCGGGGCGTTCGGACTCGCCCTGTCCTGCGACCTCGTCATCGCCAAGGAGTCGGTGCGGTTCGGCTGCCCCGAGATCAACGTCGGCGCCTTTCCGTTCATGATCTCGGCCCTCATCTACCGGAACGTCGACCGGATGAAGGCCAACGAGCTGATGATGCTCGGTGACCTGATCACCGCCGGCCAGGCGTGCGACATGGGGTTCGTCAACAAAGTGGTTGCCGACGAGGAGTTCGATGAGGTGGTCGCGTCATGGGCGCACAAGGTCGCCGCAAAGTCGCCGCTGCTGATGAAACTGGGCAAGGACGCGATCAACGCGACTCGGGACCTCAGTCTGAACGAGGCGCTTGACACCCTTCAGGCCCAACTCGCCCTGGCCTTCACAACCGAAGATCTGATGGAGGGCGTGCGAGCGTTCCGCGAGAAGCGTCAGCCCGCGTGGAAGATGCGTTGACGCTGCGGCCGGGAGCCGGCGCTGGTCCGCCGGCCCCGCGTAGACGGCCTCAGGCTGGTGCTGGTGCTGGTGCTGGTGCTGGTGCTGGGGCGGTGGCCCGGCGACGGATCATTCCGCTTCCGCGACCGAGATCTCGGTGCGCTCGTCGACCTTCAGGACCGCGTCCGCGTAGCTGTGCACGTGCCGGTTCATCCGGCGGACCGCCGCATCAGGGTCCTGTGCCCGAATCGCCTTGGTGATCGAGCGGTGGGCCCGTGCTGCCACGCGTCGTACCTCGGCATTGACGAAACGCTCGTTCTCCGTGGCGGCGTAGATCGCGTGGGACAGGGCGGCCATGAAGCCGGTGAGGAGTTCGTTGTGGCTCGCGGTCGCGACGGCCACATGCCAGTCGACGTTGGCCTGGAGGAATGCCGCCAGGGTTCCGTTCTCATCGGTGATCGCCTCGTTCGCAGCCTCGAGCGCCGCGAGGTCGTCGTCCGTCCGGTTCAGGGCGGCGAGCCTGGCGCAGTAGGGCTCGATGGCCTCGCGTGTCTCCAGGAGCGAGGAGAGCCGGATCTGGCGGCCGCGGATCGCGAGGTTCACGGAGCTCGCAACGGCTTCCTTGCCCGGTCGCTGCACGAAGGCGCCGCCTGCGCGACCCGTCTTGATCCGGACCAGGCCCTGCACCTCGAGGATGCGCAGAGCCTCACGGACCGTGGCGCGGCTCATCTGCGTCTGGACCACGAGTTCACGCTCGGGAGGAAGGGCGGCGCCTTCGGGGAATTCGCCGCTCAGGATGCGTTCACGTAGTTCGCCGGCGAGCACATCCGACGCCTTGGGGACCTCCATGGGCGCGAGCTTGATCGAGGACTGCCTGCCGCCGGCTGCGCGGGCGGTTGCTGCCTCAGGCATGAGTGCTCTCCCGACGTGGTGTAAATGGTCTGACCTGAGTACCGTAAATCTATCACCCGCGGAAGTGCCACGGTCGCGAATGGAACAAGGCATGCGGTCCAGGGCCCGCGTATCTGCATAGCTCCGGCCTTGCCGAGCGCGCCCGACGGCCGACCGGCCTCGCCACACCAGAGACCGCGAGTCCCGAGCGTCGCCGGCAGACAGTGCCCCCAGAGGATGAGATAGCAGAAGAACAGGAACCAGGGTGAATGTCCGTACCCGAGGCGTTCGACGACAGGAAGACCGCAGCCGACCTCGCGGACCGCCTCAATGCCGAGACGCGGTTCGGCGACATCCGGTCCCGCGGTGGGGCACTGGCCGATCTGGGCCACGCGCTCTCCGACGTAGTGGACTCGGTCGAGTGGCTGAGCTGGAGATGTCCACAGTCGGCGAACCGCGCACCATGAGGATCTGCCGGAGCCGCATGGTACGAACCGTGCATGGACACCAACTCTCACCCGGAGACTGACCTGTTGGACCGGTTCCGTCTCGACGGCAAGGTCGCGATCGTGACCGGGGCCTCGTCCGGACTCGGTGTGGCCTTCGCCGTCGGCATGGCACAGGCGGGCGCGCGGCTCGCCGTCGGCGCCCGCCGAGCCGGGCTCCTGCAGGACACCATTGCCAGGATCGAGGCGGTGGGCGGCAAAGCGGTGGCTGTGGAGACCGACGTCACCGACATCGACGACTGCACCGCCCTGGTCGCTGCGGCGATGGACGCGTTCGGCCGGGTGGACATCCTGGTCAACAACGCCGGCACCGGTGGTGAGTACCATCCCTGCACCGAGGACCCGCCGGAGCACTTCCGGTCCGTGGTCGACGTCAACCTCAACGGCTCGTACTGGATGGCGCAGGCCTGCGGCCGGGTGATGCGGCGCGGAAGTTCCGTCATCAACATCTCGAGTGTCATGGCGTTGACCACAGCGAAGATGCCGGCCGCCGCGTACAGCGCCAGCAAGGCGGGGATCCTCGGGCTCACCCGGGACCTGGCAGCCCAGTGGGGACTCCGGGGAATCCGGGTGAACGCGCTGCTGCCAGGCGTGTTCCCCACCGAGGCGACGGCGCACTACAGCGAGAACTACCAGCGCAAGATCATTGACGCGAGGATCCCGATCGGACGGATCGGAGATCCCTCCGACATCGCCGCGACCGCCGTGTTCCTGGCCAGCGACGCATCGTCCTACATCACCGGCACCGGCCTGCCGGTCGACGGGGGAATCCTGGTGAACTGATTGGTGCGGACCGGTCTCGATGGTTGCCTCCACGACAGGACGCGTGGAGGCGGTGCAGCTACTTCACCACGACAGGACCAGAAAGGGGCAACCGTGCAGCTTGAGGGTAAGCGCATCATCGTCACCGGCGGCGCGATGGGAATGGGAGCCGCGACTGTCCGTGCTTACGTAAGAGAAGGCGCCCAAGTCGCATCCTTCGATATCAAGGACGACGAGGCGGCCCACGTCGTTGAGATGGCGAACGAGAGCGGCCCGGGCAGCGCCAAGTTCTTCCACTGCGATGTGTCGAGGCGTGACTCGGTCGACTCCGTTGTCGACAAGGCGGTCGAAGACCTTGGTGGCCTTGACGTGTTCGTGGACGTCGCGGGTGCGCAGCGCCGGAAGCCGGCCCATCAATTCACTGATGACGACATCGAATTCGTCATCGGGGCCAACCTGCGCGGGACGATCCTGACCAACCAGGCTGCCTTCCGCCACCTGGACAAGGAAAAGGGTGGAGTGATCCTCAACTTCGGATCGTCCGCAGGCATGCTCGGCATGCCAGGAATCGGCGTGTACAGCGCCGCCAAGGGCGGCGTCATGGCCTGGACCCGCAGCGTGGCCGCCGAGTGGGGCCGGTACAACATCCGGGTGAATTGCATCGAGCCGGCGATCAGTACACCGATGACTGACAGCGGCAAGGCGGAGGGGCGCGGAGACCTGTACGCGGGCGTGATCCTCGGGCAGAAGTTGGGTGATCCCGACACCGACTTCGCTCCCGTCATGGTGTTCATGGCCGGCGACGGCGCCAAGTTCATCACCGGTCAGACCATCTCGGTGAACGGCGGAATCGCGATGGTTCGCTGAGAGCGGTGACCGCTCCTCTCGGCGCGCTCAGAGCCGCTTTCGAGTCAGCCGATTCATCCTCCGACTACGACGAGGGCTGTGATCAATGGGTTCCGTGAATCTGCAGGCACATCAGTTTCCGCTTCCACAGTTGATACGGAAGTGGGCGGAGCAGATACCTGACAAGGCCGCGCTTACGTCGGTCGGTCAGGGGAGCGTGTCCTGGAGGGAGTTGCGAAGCAACGGACTGGACTGGGCGGGTTGGCTGCGTGAATGCGGCGTCCGGTCCGGTGACCGGGTGGTCACCTTGGTGCCGCAGTCCCTTGAGTCGCATTACGTATGGCTGGGATGTGCGGCGATAGGCGCGGTCGAGGTGTCGGTGAACACCGAATTCCGCGGCGAGTGGCTCAGGCATGCCATCAACGTCTCGCAGGCGACGACGATTGTGCTCTCCAAGCGTTACCTGCCGCAGGTTGAAGCGGTGCTGGCGGACACGAGCGCGAATCGCCTCCTTATCTACGACGCCGAGCTGGATGAGTTCCGTCTCGACGGGGTCGAGGTGCACGTCCATGCCGCTTATGTCCCCGTGCAGGAGTTCTCGGAAATCGATCCAGGGATCGGCGACACCGCGTGCATCCTGCTCACGTCGGGCACGACGGGCGCGTCCAAGGCAGTCGATCTTCCCTGGGGTTCGCTCTACGCCATCTCGAGCATGGAACCGATTGAGGAGCCGCGGGACATCACGTTTTACGTCCCCTACGCTCCGTATCACCTCTCCGGGCGGACCGCCCTGTACCGGGCGGCCGTCTACGGGGGTCACGCGGTGGTGCGAGAGTCCTTTTCAACCAGCCAGTTCTGGCCGGACGTAAGGACGTACGGCTGTACTTGGGCGCTGCTCTACCCGGCACCCACTCGTTACCTCGCGAGTCTGCCAGCAAGCGCCGAGGACGCAGACAACCCTCTCGAACTCGTCCTCATGGTGCCGCCGGTGTCCGAGGTCGATGAAGTGAAGCGACGCTACGGGTTCGAGGTGTACAGCATCTACGGGATGACCGAGATAGGCACGCCTTTCATCCTGTCACCCGAGTATGCGAGATCCGACATGGTCGGATGCTGCGGGGTCCCCGTCGAGGGAGTGGAAGCGAAAGTTGTGGACGCCGCCGATTTCGAGGTCCCGCGTGGAGAAATCGGTGAACTCGTGGTCCGCAGTTCCCGCCCATGGCAGTTCCTGAAGGGGTACCAGGGCGACGCGGAGGCCACCGCGCGCATCTACCGAAACGGTTGGATCCACACCGGAGACCTCTTCCGTCAGGATGAGGAGGGCTTCTACTGGTACGTGGACCGTTCGAAGGACATGATCCGCCGGCGCAGCGAGAACGTCTCGTCCGTGGAGCTCGAGGCCGCGATCCTGTCGCACCCACTGGTTCTTGAGGCCGCCGCGGTCGGTGTCGAGTCGGAACTGGGCGAGGAGGAGATCCTCGCTGTGGTGGTTCCAGAACCTGGATTCGACCCGGCCGGACTCATCGACTACCTGAAGGACCGAGTACCGCGGTTCGCCCTGCCCGCCTATGTGCGATGCGTGGACGAACTGCCCAGAACCCAGGCCACTCAGCGGGTCCAGAAGAGCGTCCTGCGCGAGGAGGGACTGACCAGGGACGTATGGGCGCGGGGACAGGAGCGGCAGCGACGGTCGGTCGGGCCGGGAGCTCGGTAGCGCCGACCTGGTGTCTGCCGCTGTGGTGGACCGGCCCGCGAACGGCGGGGCCGGTCCACCCCGATACTGGTCTGATGCCTCTTCAGTGGCGTTGTTCCTCGGGGCGCACCTCGACGACGACCTTGCCGAGTGCCTCACGGCGTTCGATCAACCCGAGCGCCTCGGCGCCCCGCTCGAGCGGAAGGCACCGACCGACCAGGGGGTTGATCCGTCCGTCCGCGGCCATTCGCTCGATTTCCCGGTTCAGCGTTCGGATGACCGCCGGATAACGCTGGGCATACGGCGCCAGGGCCACACCGACCACGCTCAGGTCCCTCAGGAGCAACCGATTGACCTTCACCGTCGGAATCCCTCCTCCGGCGAACCCGACCACCGCGAGCCGTCCGCCGACGTCCAGGGACCTCAGCGAGTCGATGAAGCGGTCGCCGCCCACCGGGTCGACCACGATCTGAACCCCGCGTCCGCCGGTGAGGTCGCGGACCTGGTCGACCCAGCCCGCGTCGGAGCGGACCACCTCGTCGGCGCCGGCGTGGCGGGCCATCTGCTCCTTGTCGTCGCTGGACACGACGGCGATCGACCGGCCGCCGAGTGCGCGCACCGTCTGCAGCGTCGCCGTGCCGACACCACCCGACGCGCCCTGCACGAGCACGGTCTCGCCTTCCTGGAACCCGACTCTGTGGAGCGAGAACCACGCGGTCGCGTAGTTGAGGTAGAGCGCCGCACCCTCTGCCCAGCTCATCGACGCCGGCAGCTTGACCGCGTACTGGGGCAGGGCGAGCGCGCACTCCGCCATCGCTCCCCAGAGCGTCAGCGCCGCGACACGGTCGCCAGGGACCAGACCTGATTCCTCCGGCGCCTCCAGTACGAAGCCGGCCACTTCGCCACCCGAGACGTACGGGGGCGGTGTGCCGTGCTGGTACTCACCCCGCGACTGCAGCAGGTCGGGGAAGGACACCCCAGCAGCGTGAACCTCGATGAGCAGCCGCCGACCGTCCGCCCAGGGATGTGCCCCCGTCGGCTCGGGCACATCTGCGACGACGCCCCCGCTCGGTCCGCTCAGTTCTTTGATCACGAAAGCCCGCATGGCTGTCACCCCTGGACCATGGTGGAGGTGACCGAGCGGACGTTGAGACTGTCGCCCCCGTCCACGGTGAGGATCTGCCCGGTGACGGCAGCGGCCGCAGGCGAGGCGAAGAACGCCACGGCCTCGGCGATGTCCGCCGGTTGAACCAGCCCGTTGGGCATGCTCTTGTCCCAGGCCTCGACTATGTCCTCCGGCATGGCCAGGACCCCTGAGCTTGCCGTCATCCCCGGCAGAACGGCGTTCGCGGTGATGCCCCGGCGCACGTTCTCGGCGGCGACCGTCTTGACCATGCCGAGCAGGCCGGCCTTGCTGGTGCTGTAGGAGACCTGCCCAGGCAGTCCCTGCGTGCCTGCCGTACTGGAGATGACGACGATCCGGCCGAATCCCCGCTCGCGCATCCCTGCCAGGCACGCCTGCAGCACGCGGAAGGTGCCGGTCAGGTTCACGGCCAGGTCCTTCTGCCACTTGTCCAGCGCCATCCGGTGAGCGGAGCCGACCATGGTGGTGACTGCGGCGTTGCCGACGTAGACGTCGATGTCGTCGAGCGGCGGTAGCTCGTCGGAGGCGATGTCGAGCTGGTAGGTGCACCCCGGGGCCCGGTCGAGTGTGACGACCTCCATGCCCGCCGACTCCAGCCTGGCGACGATGGCCCGGCCGATGCCGCCCTCGTTCGCCGCCCCGGTCACGAGAGCTCTGAGCTTCCCCTCCACGGTCATGCGGTCTTCCTCCTGTCGCGGTCGGTTTCGGTCTCGTTGAACGAGGGCAGTGCGGGATGGCCCTGGAGACGGAGCACGAGCAGAGCCGTCTGCACGCTGAGCTGATCGTTGGCGTCTCCCAGGACGTCAAGGCCGGTTGCGGCGTGTACGCGCGCGAGTCGCAGCCGGATGGTGTTCTCGTGCACGCCGAGGTCCGCGGCGGAACTCCGCACGCTGCGTCCGGAGTCGAAGTAGCACTGCAGGGTCAGCAGCAGGTCGGCGGTGTGCGGCGCACCGGTGAGCAGCGGACCGAGCACGTCGTCGACGTACCTCCGTACGGAGCCGGCGTCGCTGTTGGCCAGGAAGAGCCGTGCGGGACCCAGGTCGTCGACAGCGAGGATCCGGGGTGAGCAGCCCCTGGCGAACCTGTCGATGCAGTTGGCGACCTCACGGGCCTCGCGATACGCCCGGACCAGCCCCGAAGGCTCGGACACCGACGACAACCCGACGGTCAGGTCGTCATGCCCCGGCAGTTCGGCGCAGACCTCGCGCACGGCAGCCTTGACGCGACCGACCATCACCACTGGGCTCACGCCCACCGGCGATTCGACCAGCAGGAGTACTCCGTCTGATCCACGCGTGATCAGCACTTCGACGCCCAGTCCCCGCTGGACTTCGGTGGCGAGCCGCTCGTCGTCGGTGCACGCGCGGTACCGGGTGCCCCGCCCCGACAGGTATACGAGCACCCGGCGCGCGTCCGTGTCGATGCCCAGGTACTCCCCGCTGCTGCGGAGGTCGTCCAGGTTGGAGGTGCCGCGCACGAGCTGGCGGGCGAGCGAGGCCCGCGCGTTCCAGGCGACGCTGGCGACGCGCTTCTGGACGGTGAACTCCGTGGCGATGTGCTCGGCGGCGCGACGTGCGACCAATTCGTCGAGATGGGTCAGCCTCGACGGGAACTCCATGATCACGAGCCAGCCGAAGTGCCTCCCGTCGCTGACCACCGGTGTGAGTACATGGCGTCGGGCCAGTCCCTCGGCCGGCCGCGCGGGAACCATGATCGGCGCAGGCGGCTCGATGACCCTCAGTCCAGCTGTACCGGCGAGGATCTTGGCCACCGGTGGGACCCGCACCTGGTCGGCCGGGCCGGCCGAGGACACCAGCCGTTCCTGGGAGTCGAACAGGGCGACGGCCTTCCCGGTCAGCTCCGAAGAGGCCCGGACGATCGCGGAGAGCGCGCCCGGGCGGCCGACGAGCAGGCCCAGCCGACGTTCGGCTTCGGCGCGGAAACGCAGTACCTGGTGCCGTTTGGACAACTCCTCGTACTGGCCAGCGAGTTGATGATTCATGCGGAATGCCAGGAGCGCTGTACCCACCAGGTCTGCGCAGGCGGCCACCTGGCTGATCAACGGTTCCTCGACCGGGCGACCCTCGTCGTCCTCGAGCACGACGAATGCGAGGAGTTGCGCACCAGGCCCGGACAGGGGAACCGCCAGTCGCGTGGCCCCCGGTGCGCAACGTCCGTCGTTCGGCCCTGGCCCGTCCGCGCCGAGCACACACGGTCGTCGGCTGGACGCCAGCAGCTCCACCAGTGGATCGGCGGTATCCACATGGGCGGGTCCCCGGACTTCGGCAGTGGGAGGAGAGCCGTGGACGGCGCGCACATGGAACTCTCCCGTGAGCGCGTCGTGCAGGAACAACCGGCCGCGTGCGAACCCTGCCACGGCGCAGATCCGCTGCATCGCGAGCCGGAGTACTGCCTGCTCCTGCAATGAAGGTCCCTCGACCGCGCGTTCCGAGCGGTCCACCGCCTCCGGGGCGACGGCTCGTCCGAACCCCCTCATGCCAGCTTCCGTGCGATGTCGTCGCGAAGGACGTGCTTGAGGACCTTGCCGGTGGCCGAGACCGGCAGGCGCTCGACGAGCTCGAGGCGCTCCGGGAGCTTCGGCGTTGCGACCTCGCGCCGACGAAGGTACGAGGTCAGGTCCTCAAGCCGGGGTGCGGGCTGCCCGTGGGCGGGCACGACGTACGCGCACACCTTCTCACCGAGCCGCACGTCGGGCATCCCGACCACCGCCACGCTGCTCACACCGGGGTGCTCGACCAGCAGGTCCTCCAGTTCACGGGCGCTGATGTTGAGCCCACCGCGGATCACGATGTCCTTGATCCGGCCGGCGACCCTGACATAGCCGTCCTCGTCCATGAAGCCCAGGTCGCCGGAGCGCGAGAACCCGTCGGGGGTGAACAGGGCGGCGGTCGCCTCGGGATCGCGGAAGTATCCGAGCATGTGGCTCGGCCCCCGGTAGGCGATGTCCCCCTCGGTGCCTGGCGGAACCTCGCGGCCCAGCTCGTCCACGATTGCGACCATCGCACCGTCCACCGCGGACCCGTCCGAATCGATGGACCGCTCTGGCGTGTCGTCCACCGTGCACAGGGTGGTCAGGAAGTTCTCCGTGCGGCCGTAAAGGCTGAGCACCCGGCAGCCGGGCAGCAGTTCGCGGGCGCGTTGGACGATCGACCCGGGGATGGGTGCCCCGGCGCACACCCATAGACGCAGGCCCCTCAGATCGTGCTGGTCTACGTCGTACGCATCCGTGAGCATCTGGAGGAACGCGGTGGCCGTCACGGCGACGGTACAGCCGTACTCCCTGATTCTGTGCAGGCCTTCGAGCGCCTCCCACTTCTCCATCAGGTGCGACGATGCGCCGGCCAGCAGGGGGAGGGCGAAGCTGGTGACGAGTCCGGTTCCGTGGGTGATCGGCGACGGGCCGAACTGGACGTCGGTCTCCTGGTACGCGAGGCTCTTGGCGATCGCCGCCGCGCTGGCGCGCAGGGTGTTGAAGGTGTGCAGGCAGCCCTTGGGCCGCGACGTGGTCCCAGACGTGTACACGACCACGAAGGCGTCGTCGGGGGACGGAGCGGGACCCAGTTGTCGTGCGATGTCTTCGGAGGGCTTGTCGACGATGAGGTCGCTCAACCGCGTCGCCGGGCCCGAGCCGACCGCGTCCGAACCGCGGACCACGATGAGCGACTGGAGGTCTGGGTGGTCCTCCTGCAGCGACACGTACATGTCCAGATGCCGGAAACCTCTGAACTCCTCGCAGGTGATGGCTGCTTTCGCCCCTGCGTGGCCGAGGATGTACCCCACCTCGGCGGCACGGTAGACCGGCATGATCGGTACGACTATGACGCCCAGCCGCCCGAGGGCGACGGCTATCAGGACGAACTCCGACCAGTTCGGGAGCTGTACCGTGACGCGGTCGCCCCGCTGGAGGCCGAGGCGCTCGAACCCGAGCGCCAGCCGCAGCGCCCGGTCGTGCAGTTCCTGGTACGTCAGGCTGCTGGTGCTGTCGGAGACGAAGACCTTGCCCGGCCGCGCGTCGGCCTGTGCTGCGACCAGATCAAACATGGTTCCGGACTGCCAGAACCCGGACGCGTAGAAGTCCTGGATCTCTTCTTCGGAGTACCTATCACGAACGGTCGCCGTTGACCTCATGCGTGTGCTCTTTCCAGCGCGAGTATGAGTACCTGTTCAAACAGTCGCGAAGGTTCGCGTCCGGGTGTTCAGCGGGCGAAGGTCTCGATGATCGCCTGGGTGTTCTCCGCGACGCGCTCGGGGGACAGGGTGAAGCTCGGCGAGTACAACGCCGCGTGGTCGTAGCGCTTCTCGAGGGCCGGCAGGGCGTCGCGGACCTCGTCGACGGTGCCTGCGACGGCCATCTGCTCGAGCATCGTGTCCGAGACCGCGTCGACCATCCCCTTGTGGTCGCCGGCGCGGAACGCCGCCTGGACCGCGGCGGCCTCGGCGCCGAATCCGGAGGCCTCCATCACCGGACCGTACGCCTTGGGGGCGACGTAGAACGCGATCTGGGCGGCGGCCTCACGGCGGGCGGTCGCGGTGTCATCGGCGATCGAGCAGATGACGACGCCCTTGAGCTTGACGTCCTCGGGTGAACGGCCGGTCTTCTCGGCGCCGCGGGCGATGGCGGGCCGGGCGACCTCGTCGAGGTACTGGTCGGTGATGGTGGGGTGGCAGATCAGACCGTCCGAGACCCGGCCTGCCACCTCGATCATCCGGGCGTTCACGCCTGCGGTGTAGATGGGGATCGCGGGGCGCAGCGGCGGCTGGATGTCGGCCGTGGGGGTGATGTCGAGGGAGTAGAAGCGGCCTTCGTGCTTGACCGGCCCCTCGTGCAGGCGCCACAGCCGGCGCAGCAGCGGGATGAGCTCCTCCATCCTGGTGGCCGGGCCGTCGGGGTCCTTGACTCCGTGCCAGCCCTCCATCATTCGGCGGGTGCCGGTGCCCAGCCCCAGTGTGAGCCGGCCGTCGCTCATCTCGTCGAGGAAGCGGGCGTCGTTGGCGAGCACCAGGGGGGAGCGCCCCACGGCATAGGCGATCGCAGATCCCACACCGATGCGGGTCGTGGCGGCGGCCATCGCCGCCACGGAGACGATGGCGGAGCGGTGCAGGAACTCCCCGGACCAGGCCGCGTCGAACCCGGCAGCCTCGGCGCGCCGGGTGATCTCCTGGGTCTCCTTGAGTCCGCCAGCAAGAACGGTGATGCCTCGAGTGGTCACGCCAATGCCTTTCGCCTGGGAGTCCGCTCCGCCTATCATAATGGTCAGACCTTAATAGGCAATGGCCTGGTTAACACGCCCCTTCGGAAGGTGTATGCCTCATGACTCCGCTCAAGCTAGGAATCTCGGACCAGGACGGGTTCACCACACCTGACCCCCGGACGCGGCGTCGGCTGCTCGACCGGGTCGCGGAGGCGGGGCTGGACCACGTGACCATGGGAGATCACATCAGCTTCCACGGCGGGGCCGGATTCGACGGCATGATCACAGCGAGCACCATGCTGTCCTCGCACGACCGGCTGTCGGCGATCATCGGGGTCTATCTGCTCGGGCTGCGTCACCCGATGCTGGCCGCACGGCAGTTGTCCACGCTGAGCCAGATGGCGCCAGGACGGCTCACGCTCGGTGTCGGCGTGGCCGGCGAGGACCGCCGCGAGGTCAGCAACGCGGGTGTCGACCCGAAGACCCGGGGCCGCCGCCTCGACGAGGCGCTGATGCTGGTCCGGCGGCTGCTGGCGGGCGAGGAGGTCACATACGAAGGAGAGTTCTTCCAGCTCGACGAGGCCCGTGTCCTCCCCGCTCCGGAGCCGAGGATTCCGATCGTCATCGGCGGCAAGGGCGACGTGGCTGTGCGCCGTACCGCGGAGTTCGGGGACGGCTGGCTGGGCATCTTCTGCTCCGCGCGCCGGTTCGCGGAGACGCGCGAGCGGATCCTCGAGGCGGCGGCGGGCTTCGATCGCGAGGCGCCCTCTTGGTTCGGCGTGAACGTCTGGTGCGGGCTGGACGCCGACGCCGAGCGGGCCCGGGAGATGCTGGCCGCGAAGATGGAGGGGCTCTACCAAGTGCCCTACGAGAAGTTCGAGCGCCTTGCCCCGGCCGGAACCCCTGAGCAGGTCGCCGAGTTCCTGAAGCCCTTCGTCACGTCGGGAGCCGAGCACATCACGCTGGTCCCCGTCGGCTCGTGCATCGAGGCGGAGATCGACGCGGTGGCGGAGGTGAGGGAGCACCTCGAGAAGGCCGTGGGTACGGCGTGAGGCGGGGTGTCGGTGTGGAGGTCTCCAGCACCCGCACCGTCTCCTCTTGTGTGGTCAGGGCCTGGTCAGGAGGTTGACGGCATGACACTGGAACTCGACGAGAAAGAGCTACTGACCCGGATCGCAGCCGCTGCGGCGAGCCGGTGGCCGGGGCCGGAGGTGGCGGGTCTGCGCCGGCTTCCCGGTGGCGTGTCCAGCCTCACGTACACCTCGACGCTCCATGTTCCCGGCGAACCCGCACAGCCGATCGTCGTGAAGGTGGCACCCCCCGGCCTGGCGCCGGTCCGCAACCGCGATGTGCTCCGGCAGGCCCGTGTGATGCGGGCGCTGGGCGCGGTGCCGGAGATGCGGGTCCCATCGGTGCTGTTCGAGGACGACGGCGCTCCGCCGCTGTTCGCCATGGAGCTGGTCCCCGGTGACGCCTACGAGCCGCTGCTCGACGTGGCGGCCGAGCCGCCCACCGCTGAAGTCGTCGACCGGAGAGCACGGGAGGCGGCGCGGGCGCTGGCGCGGATGCAGTCGCACAGCCCGGAGTCCCTCGGCCTGGCCGACGAGCCCGTCCTCACTGTCAAGGAGGAGCTCGACCGATGGGCGCTGCTCCTCGAAACGGTGGACGACGACATCTGCCCTGGCCATCGCGAGCTCTACGACGCGCTGGCCGACCGGATCCCGGAGCCCCTGACGCCGGTACTGGTCCACGGTGACTACCGGCTCGCGAACATGCTCTTCCTCGGTGAGGCGCTGAACGCTGTCATCGACTGGGAGATCTGGTCGGTCGGCGACCCGAGAACGGACCTGGCCTGGTTGCTGATGCACACGGACCCGGTCCACCGCTTCGAGGAGACCCGGGACGAGGCCGACCAGGCGGCAGGGCGTGGCATGCCGGCCTCACAGCAACTGCTGGAGGAGTACCTGCGGGTGCGCCCGGAGACGGTGCCCGAGCTGGACTGGTTCCTGGCCTATTGCCACTACAAAACCGCCTCCACCCTCTCCGTGTTCGTGAAGCGGAACAATCGGCGGCCGCATCCCGACCCCAAGCTGGTCACCGCCGCCGCGAGCCTGGCATCCGTGGTCCGGCGCGGTCGGGAGATCCTCGGCTCGGCGGGCCTGGGCTGACAGCGGCATAGGGGTGCTGTGCGCCTTCGGCATGGCGCGATCCAAGCTCGGCGGCCGGCGCCGAAGTCGGCCGGAGCACGGGGCACTGTAGCGGTCCACAGTGCCCCGTCGCCCGATCCCAGCGGGGCACGACGGGGCGGCCCTACGGTGACGCCAGCAACGGAAGAGAAAGGACGTGGCCATGGACTGGTCGATCCCCGGGGACGTCGTACAACTGGTCAAGGACCTCGACGCGTTCATCGACGCCGAGATCAAGCCGTTGGAGGAGGAGCACCCGCAGTTCTTCGACCACCGGCGGGAGTACCACCGCACCGACTGGGAGCGCGACGGATACCCGGCCGTCGCATGGCGGGAGGTGCTGGCGGAGATGCGCCGCCGCGCCGACGCAGCGGGCTTCTACCGCTACCCCCTTCCTGCGGCGCTCGGCGGGCGCGACGGATCCAACCTGGCGATGGCCGTCATCCGCGAGCACCTGACCACTCGCGGCCCCGGCCTGCACTTCCCGCACGCCGACGAGGCGTCCGTGGTGGCGAACCTGCCGCTGGCCCAGGTGCTGCACCAGTACGGAACCGCCGAGCAGAAGGAGCGGTATCTCGAGCGGTACGTCTCCGGCGAGATCGAGATCGCCTTCGGTCTCACCGAGCCCGGCCATGGCAGCGACGCGACCTACCTCGAGACCACGGCACGGCGTGACGGCGACGACTGGATCATCACCGGTGCCAAGCGGTTCAACAGCCTGTCGGACGCCGCCGAGGTCGATGTGGTCTTCGCGCGGACCTCCGGCCAGGACGGCAAGGCCGAAGGGATCACGGCCTTCCTGGTGCCCACCGACGCGCCCGGGTTCGAGATCCCTTACAACCACTGGACGTTGAACATGCCGAGCGACCACCCCGAGGTCCACCTCAACGGGGTGCGGGTGCCCGGCGGCGCGGTGCTCGGCGAGCTGGACCGGGGCCTGGACCTCGCCCAGCTGTTCGTCCACGAGAACCGGATACGACAGGCCGCCTCCTCACTCGGCGCGGCGCAGTTCTGCATCAACCAAAGCGTCGAGTACGCCCAGAACCGCGTCGTGTTCGACAGGCCGCTGCATGAGCACCAGGGCATCCAATGGCAGCTCGTCGAGCTGCAGACCGAGGCCGAACTGGTGCGCAACACCATCCACAAGACTGCGGCCATGATGGATGAGCAGGGGAAGACGGCGGTCTCGGACAAGGTCGCCATGGTGAACATGCGAGGGAACCAGCTCGCATGCAAGGCCGCGGACCGGGCGATCCAGATCCACGGCGGGATGGGTTACACGCGGGCGCTCCCGTTCGAGCACATCTACCGGCATCACCGTCGCTACCGGATCACCGAGGGCACCGACGAGCTGCAGATGCGCCGGATCGCGGCGAGTATGTTCGACTTCAGGTCCCGTCGGAGCTAAGGCCCCCATCGTGTGCGGTGCCGGTTTCGAAGGACTCGAACCCATGCGGCAGAAGCTCGAGCAGCAAGGCCTTGACGTCGGTGTCCTTGAGGGTTCGTGCCGGCCAGTAGGACACCGAGAAGATCATGCCGAGGCAGGCCTGCGTCATCGCGGCGACGCTCGCGCTGTCGACGCCGGGGAACTTCTGCGCGAAGAGCGACTCCCAGCGGGCGGTGTACTGCCCCCTTCTTCGGGTGAACGCCCGCTTCCAGGGGTCGACCAGTGAACGCACCTCGCGTTGGTACAGGTTGACCAGCTGCCGGTGTTCCATGGCGAACTCGATGTGGTGCTCGAGTGCGCGCCGCAGATCCCGCTCCGGGTCGTCGTACACGGGCACGGTGGCGCTGATCAACTCGTCCATGGCCTCGTTGAGGAGGGTTGCGAGGATCTCGTCCTTGCCCGAGAAGTGGCGGTACAGCGACGGCCCGCTGAGCCCCGCACGCGTGCCCAGCTCGTCGACCCCGACCCCGTGGAAGCCCTTCTCGTAGAAGGCCAGGGCTGCGGCGTCGAGTATGGCTCGGTCCCGGTCCATCGGCCGAGAGTATCTCCCGCGAACGGTCGTTACCAAGCGTTCAGCCCGGCACGGGAGCCCTGCAGAACCGTTGTCATAAAGGGTCTGACCATATTACCGTGAAAATCATATGGTTGAGCCTGAGGTCGTCTCACGCTCCCACCCCCGGTACCCGCAGCGACAGGTAGGCAGGCGAATCGCATGTCAATGGCGACGGTGCACGACCGATACGACGAGGATCAGATCAAGAGTTATTACGCCGACGGTCTGTGGTGCGACTACACCTTCTTCGACGCCCTCGAAGAGCAGGTGGCGGCACGGCCCGACAAGGTGTTCGTCACGGACTCCACGACGTCGTACACCTTCCAGGAACTGCGCGACGCCGCGGTGCGCCTCGCGGTCGGCATGGTGCGCCTGGGCATCAGCCCGGGCGACCGGGTGGCCGTCCAGGTCCCCAACTGGACCGAGTTCGCGGTGATATCCCTGGCGGTCTCCCGGATCGGAGCGGTCCTCGTGCCGATCATGCCGATCTACCGGCGCGACGAGGTCGGCTACATCGTCGAGAGCGCGGAGGTCAGGGCCGCCTTCACCGCCGGTCACTATCGGAAGTTCGACCACGCCGCGATGTTCCTGGACCTGGCCGGCAGCAGCCCGACCCTCGACACGGTGATCGTGCTGCGCGGTGAGACCCTCCCGGAGGGCGCTGTCCGGTACGGCGACGTCCTGGCCGGTGTCGAAGCCGGGCAGGCCGATGCCGAGCTTCCCCCGGCTCCCGGTCCCGACGAGCCGTTCGTCATCGTCTTCAGCTCGGGTACGACGTCACGCCCGAAGGGATGTGTGCACACCTTCAACACCATGGCCTGCGGGGCGCGGTTGCTCGGCAGGGGCTGGAACTACACCGAGAACGACGTGCAGTTCGGGCCGTCTCCGATCACCCACACCACCGGTCTGGTCACCAGCGTGATCATGCCGCTCATCCACGGCGCCGGCTCACACATCGTGGAGCAGTGGGAGCCTCGTGAGGGCCTCGCCCGCATCGCCAAGTTCCGCTGTACCGCGGCGGTGACGGCCACAACGTTCCTGCAGATGCTGCTCAACGCATACGACCCGGACGTCCACGACGCGAGCAGCATGCGGTTCTGGACCTGCGCCGGTTCGCCGATCCCCGGCACGTTCGTGCACCGGGCCAGGGCCGCGCTTCCGGACATGCGCGTGCTCAGCCTCTATGGCCGCACGGAGGGCATCACGACCACCATGTGCACGATCGACGACGACCCGGAGCGGTCGGTCACCTCCGACGGCAGGGCACTGCCGTTGCAGGAGGTGCGGATCGTGGACGAGCACGGCAACGAGGTGCCGCGCGGCCAGGAGGGCGACATCGCCTACCGCGGTGCCATGAACTCGCTGGAGTACATCAACCAGCCCGAGGAGACCGCGGCCATGTACACCGCCGACGGGTTCTCCCGCTCGGGCGACCTCGGCACCATGGACGAGGACGGCTACGTGCGGGTGACCGGCCGCCTGAAGGACATCGTGATCCGCGGCGGCCTCAACATCAGCGTCCGCCAGGTCGAGGACCTGCTCTCCGCGCACCCTGCCGTCGGCGAGGTGGCGGTGGTCGCCATGCCCGACGAGAAGCTGGGGGAGAGGGTCTGTTGCTACCTCGTCCCTGCTGCTGGTGCGGAGCCGCTGACCCTGGAAGAGATCAGGGACTACCTGCTCGGCAAGGGGCTCGCGATCCAGAAGGTCCCCGAGCGGCTCGAGGCCGTCGACGCCATGCCCACCACCGCGACCGGCAAGATCCAGAAGCACCTGCTGCGGACCGACATCGCAGAGAAGCTCAAGGCCGGCCGCTGACGGTTGGCCTCCGTGTGACAGTGGCCACCGAGGACGCGGATCCTCGGTGGCCACTGCCATGTCCGACACGGTGCGCCGCGACGCTCAGTCGACGAGGACCGCCACCACCGCGCGCCCTGAAATGAGCGCCGTGCCGTCCCTGGTCGCGGCCAACTCCAGCGTCGCCAGGGCGAGGCCGCCTCCGCGGGGCTGCTCGAGCGAGGTGACCTCTCCGGACAGTTCGAGGACATCGCCGATCGACAAGGGTGCGGTGAAGCGGACGTCGTACTCCCGCAGGTTCTCCACGCCGCACCAGTCGGTGAGCCATGCGGCGAGCAGCCCCGCCGTCATCTGCCCCATGGCGATCGGCCGGTCGAACCCGGCCGAAGCGGCGAACTGCGGGTCGTGGTGCAGCGGATTGAAGTCGCCGCCCGCGCCGGCGAAGCGCACGACGTCGGTCTGGGTGACGGGTCCGATGCTCCGTGGCGCGGGCCGGTCGCCCACATACGTCTTGGCCGGTGTTCTCATGCCTTTCCCCTCTCGATCAGCACCTCTCGCTGGGATATGGCGACCTCGCCGTGCTGATCGACGTATTCGGTCTCCAACGTGATCAGGCGCATGGTGCCTCCGCGGCGTCCTTCCCGGGTCTCGTCGGCAACCACGCGGCGGGTGCCCCGCAGTTCGTCGCCGGCGACAAGGGGTCGCCGGTAGCGCCAGTTCACGGAGCCGACCACGACGCGGCTCAGCTCCAGGCCGAGTTGCTCCACGAAGCCGCGCTGGTCCCGGTGGTGGCCGGACACCACCACATGGGTGCCGGTCGCGAGGACGTCGGGGAAGCCGCTGCGGACGGCGAGGTTCCGGTCGGTGTGCGCGGGGTCCTCGGCGAACGTCGCGCGGGTGAACTCATGGATCTTGCCCCGCTCGACGCCGAAGGCCACGCGGTCGACGACGGTGCCGATCAGATCAGTCATCGGAGGACTCCTTGTTTTTGGTCTGACCTATAGTACAGTTTGAAAAATCGACCTCCAAGGTGGTGACCATGGACCTGTCCGACGCTCCTGATGAGGCCCGCTTCCGGCACGACGTCCTGACCTGGCTCCAAAGCGGCCTCCCCGAGCTTCCCTGGCCGGAGCCGGCCGACCTGGTGGAGAAGGCACCCTTCTGGCGTCAGTGGCAGCGGATGCTCTTCGACGCCGGCTACGCCGGTCTCACCTGGCCGAAGGAGTACGGCGGCCAGGGGCTGGACGAGCGGATGCGCGCGATCTTCACCGAGGAGTGCGATCACGCCGGCGCCCCCGAGCGCCTCAACACCATCGGCGAGGACTTCGCCGGGCCGACCATCGCGCACTTCGGCACCGACGCGCAGAAGGAGCGTTACCTGCGGCCGATCCTGACCGGCGAGGAGATCTGGTGCCAGCTGTTCTCGGAGCCGGACTCCGGCTCCGACCTGGCATCGCTGCGTACCAAGGCGACCAAGGTGGACGGCGGTTGGCGGATCCAGGGGCAGAAGATCTGGACCAGCCGCGCGCAGCTGGCGGCCCACGCGATCCTGCTGGCGCGCACCGGCGGCGGTGAGCGCCACAAGGGGATCACCTACTTCCTGCTGCCCATGGACAGCGAAGGTGTCACTGTCCGGCCGCTCGCGCACATGCTCGGGGAGGCGGAGTTCAACGAGGTGTTCCTCGACGACGTCTTCGTGCCCGACGACGCGGTGGTGGGCGAGGTCGACGGCGGCTGGAAGGTCGCCATGGCGACCCTGGCCTTCGAGCGGGTCGCCATCGCCACCGGCCGGGTCAACACCACCAAGGCGATCGAGGACATCATCGCCGACGTCCGCGCCAAGAAGTCCGCCGACGGCAGCCGCCTCGGCGCCGACCCCCACGTGCGGCAGAAGGTCGCCGACCTGTGGGCACGCGCGCTGGTGCACCGCACGATCAGTCAGCGGGTGATCTCCGGAGCGGTGTCCGACGGGCCGCCCGGGCCGGTGACGTCGATCGGAAAGCTCTACTTCTGCCCCCTCGTGGAAGACCTCGCCGACTTCCGCCTGTCCCTGGAACCGCTGGGCGACCAGTTCGGTCTCGACGACGAGCACGCCGAGGCGCAGCGGTGGCTGCGGCTCGCCAACCAGTCACGGGGAACCGCGATCGCCGGCGGCTCGACCTTCATCCAGCGCAACATCGTCGCCGAGCGGATTCTCGGCATGCCGAGGAGCTGACATGGCCTACACCTGGCACCCGTCGCAGGACTATCTGGAGAACTCCAACGTCGCCCGCCTCATGCGTACGCTGGACGTGTCCACCGCGGACGAGCTGCGCGCCCGGTCGGTGGCCGACATCGGATGCTTCTGGGACGCGGTGGTCAAGGACCTCGACATCGAGTTCCGCACGCCGTACACGGACGTGGTCGATCTCAGCGGTGGCATCGAGTACCCCGACTGGTTCACCGGCGGCCGGATCAACATCATCGACGCGGCGCTGACCCGCTGGGCCCGTACGACGCCCGAGAGCCTCGCCATTGTGCACGAATCCGAGGACGGCACGGTGCGCCGGCTGACCTTCGCCGAGCTCGACGAGCAGGTGGCCCGGGCCCGTGCGGGCCTGCGCGCACGGGGCATCGGCAAGGGCGACGCGGTCGCGATCTACCTGCCGATGACTCCCGAGGCCGTCGTGGCGATGTACGCCGTGGCGAGCATCGGTGCGATGGCGGTGCCGTTGTTCTCCGGTTTCGCGCCCACCGCGATCGCCTCGCGCATCCAGGACGCGCACGCCAAGGCGGTCATCACCGCCGACGGCACCATCCGCCGCGGCAAAACCGCGAGCATGCTCCCGCAGCTGGAAGAGGCGCTGGAGTCATGCCCCGGCGTGGAGCTCGTCGTGGTCGTGAACAACCTGGGTGAGCCGCTCTCCTTGAAGGAGAGCCGGGAGATTCCCTGGCAGCAACTCCTCGACGCCGAGCCCGACCCGGAGGTCGAGGGCGTATCCGCCTCGGACGTCCTGCTGCTCGCCTACACCTCCGGTACCACCGGCAAGCCCAAGGGAGCGGTCCACACTCATGCCGGGTTCCTGCTGAAGACCGCCAGTGAGGTGGCGTACGGATTCGAGATCACGCCCGGCCGTACGTTCTGCTGGATCACCGACATGGGCTGGATCATGGGCCCGCTGTCGATCTTCGGCACGCACGCCAACGGCGGCACGCTGGCCCTGTACGAGGGTTCGCCCGACGTACCCGACACGAACCGGCTCTGGCAGCTCGTCGAGCGGCACCAGGTGTCGATGCTCGGTGTGTCCCCGACGCTGATCCGGACACTGCGGGCGGTGTCCCAGGACGTGCCGGCCGCGGACCTTTCCTCGGTGCGGGTGCTCGGGTCGACCGGCGAGCCGTGGGACCCGGAGTCCTACGAATGGCTGGCCCGCGACGTGTTCGGCAGCCGCGTCCCGGTCATCAACTTCTCCGGCGGCACAGAGGTCGGCGGCTCGTTCCTGAGTCCCTACCCGGTCGAGGACATCCACAGTTGCTCGCTCGGCGGGCCCGCGCTCGGCATGGACGTCGACGTGGTGGACGACGACGCCCAACCCCTGAGGGGCAGCGTCGGCGAGCTGGTGTGCCGCCAGCCGTGGCCGGCGATGACCCGGGGCGTCTGGAACGACGACGAGCGCTACCGCGAGGCGTACTGGTCCACCTTCTCCGGCATGTGGCGGCACGGTGACTACGCCCTGGTCGACGGGGAGGGTGGCTGGTTCATCCTCGGCCGCTCCGACGACGTGATGAACGTGGCCGGCAAGCGCGTCGCACCGGCCGAGATCGAGTCGGTGCTCGCGGCCGACCCGGCGGTCGCCGAGTCCGCGGTCGTCGGCATCCCGGACGCCAAGAAGGGGGAGGCGGTGTGGGCCTTCTACGTCCCGCGGGCCGACGCCGAGGACGACGCGACGGTGTCGACGCGGCTGGGTCAGTGCGTCGCCGAGGAGGTCGGCAAGCCGTTCGCGCCTTCTCGGGTGATCAGGGTCGATCAGCTTCCGAAGACCCGGTCGGCGAAGATCCTTCGGCGTGCGGTCCGGGCGGCGGTGCTCGGCGCGGACCCGGGTGACCTGTCGGGCGCGGAGAACCCGGAGGCGGTCGAGGCAATCCGACTGCGAGTCAAGGGACTTCGGTGAACGGTCACTTCGTGGGGGCCCGTCGGCCGCCGTGTGGTCGGCCACCTCCATGCCACGGCCGCCAGGTGTGCCGACGCCCCGGGGTCGCCTAGATCGCCTCGTACCCCTTACCCATACCTGATCTTGCGGATGTCCGCCTCGTCAGCCGGACCGACGGGGCGCCCGGGAGAGGACAAGTCATGCAGTGGAAGCTGTCCGAGGAGCAGGACGCGTACCAGAAGACGTTCCGGGGCTGGCTGGCCGACGTGGCGCCTTCCGCGACGGTACGCCGGTGGCTCGACACCGAGGACGACTCGGCCTTCGAATCGCGCTTCGTCGCCGACGGCTGGGCCGGGGTCGGCCTTCCTGAGGAGCTCGGCGGCCAGGGAGGCGGCCTGGTCGAACTCGCGCTGACCGCCGAGGAGCTTGCCGGTGCCGCGGCCCCGTCGGCCCCCTGGCTGGCCACGGTGCTGGCCGTGCCGGCCCTTTCAGGACGCATGGACCTGGTCGAGGCGGCGCTGGCCGGCGAGACGGTGGCCCTGCTGGTCCCGGCCGAGGCGGTGCCCGATGAGGCCTCGACGCTGTGGGTCGACGCCGAGGGTGCGGTCACCGGCAGGGCGCACCGGGTGCTGGCCGGTGACACCGCCACATGGTTCGTCGTACCCGTCGGCGATGGCGACGCCAGGGAGTTGAGGCTCGTCGAGGCGGCCGCCCCGGGAGTCGGCCTCGCCGCGCGACCTCTGCTGGACCGCTCCCGATCGGTCGCCGACGTGACGCTCGACCGGGTGCCGTCGGTGCGGCTGGACGTCGACGCGGTCGACGTGCTGCGGCAGGCGTCGGCCCGAGCAGCCGTCCTGGTCGCTGCCGATTCGCTGGGCGCCACCGAGCGCATGCTCGACCTCGCCGTTGAGTACAGCAAGCAGCGCCACCAGTTCGGGGTCCCGATCGGCTCGTTCCAGGCGGTCAAGCATGCGGCCGCCACCATCCTCGTCGGCGTCGAAGCGGCCCGATCGGCGGTCTACTTCGCCGCCGCGTCGGTGGAAGGCGGCGACCCGCAGGCGTTGCTGCACGCGGCAGCCGTCAAGGCTCAGGTCACCGCCGAAGGTGCCCGCGGCGCCGACAGCGCGCTCACCCTGCACGGTGCGATCGGCTACACGTGGGAGCACGACCTGCAGCTCTTCTTCAAGCGGTCGAAGCTCGACGAGAAGCTCTTCGGCGCCCCGGCGGTCTGGAACGAGCGCATCGCGGATGGACTGGCCCTCGTCTAATGGTCAGTCCTTTTGATACAGTCCTGCCAATTAGCACTCCGGAAAGGATGTGAGCACCGTGGACTTCGAGCTCACGGAGGACCAGCAGACCATCCGCAAGGCGGTCCGTGAGCTGGCCGCCAGGTTCGATGACCAGTACTGGATGGAGAAGGACGCAGCTCACGAGTTCCCCACGGAGTTCTACCAAGCGTTCGCGGACGGCGGCTGGCTCGGCATCACGACTCCGGAGGAGTACGGCGGGCACGGCTTCGGCATCACCGAGGCGTCGCTGCTGCTCGAGGAGGTCGCTGCCTCCGGCGCGGGTATGAACGGTGCCAGCTCCATGCATCTGTCGATCTTCGGGATGCACCCGGTGATCGTGCACGGTTCGGAGGAGATGAAGAAGGAGAACCTCCCCAGGATCGTCAACGGCGACCTCCACGTGTGCTTCGGTGTCACCGAGCCTGGTGCCGGGCTCGACACCACGCGGATCACCACCTTCGCCCGGCGTGACGGTTCCGACTACGTCGTCAACGGCCGCAAGGTGTGGATCTCCAAGGCGGTGGAGTCGGAGAAGATCCTGCTGCTGACCCGCACCACGAAGTTCGAGGACTCGCCGAAGAAGACCGACGGGCTGACCCTGTTCTTCACCGACCTCGACCGCGACCACGTCGACATCCGGCCGATCAGGAAGATGGGTCGGAACGCGGTCACCTCGAACGAGCTCTTCATCGACGACCTGCGCATCCCTGTCGAACACCGCGTCGGCGAAGAGGGCAAGGGCTTCAAGTACCTCCTCGACGGACTCAACCCCGAGCGGATGCTGGTCGCCGCTGAGGCCCTAGGCATTGGCCGAGCCGCACTGCGCCGAGCCGTCCAGTACGGCAACGAGCGGGAGGTCTTCGGCCGGCCCATCGGGATGAACCAGGGGCTGCAGTTCCCGCTGGCCGACTCACTGGCCCGGCTCGACGCCGCGGAGCTCGTACTGCGCAAGGCGACGTGGCTCTACGACCACGGCAAGTCGTGCGCGCGCGAGGCGAACACCGCCAAGTACCTCTGCGCGGATGCCGGTTTCCAGGCGGCCGACCGCGCGCTGCAGACCCACGGCGGCATGGGCTACTCCGAGGAGTACCACGTCGCGCGGTACTTCCGTGAGGCGCGGCTCACCCGGATCGCCCCGCTCAGCCAGGAGATGGTCCTGAACTTCCTCGGCGAGCACGTTCTCGGACTTCCCAGGAGCTACTGATGTTCTCTCTAGAAGGGCGCAGCGCCCTCGTCACCGGAGCGGGAAACGGCATCGGCGCCGCGGTCGCCAAGGCGTTCGCCAAGGCCGGGGCGGCCGTCGTCGTCACCGACCTCGACAAGGACGCCGCCGCGTCGGTGGCACAGGAGATCGTGGAGGCCGGTGGCCGGGCGGAGTCGGCCAGGGTCGACGTCCGCGACGCGGAGCAGGCCGCCCAGGCCGCCGAGCAGGCCGCCAACCTTACCGGCGGCGTGCTCCACATCCTGGTCAACAACGCCGGCGCCATCGCGCCCGCGATGTTCCCGAAGATGACGGCCGGCCAGTTCGACCTCGTCCTCGGGATCCACGTCGGCGGGACCTTCACCGTCAGCCAGGCGGCGCTTCCCTTCCTCGCCACGGACGGCACCGGCCGGATCATCAACGTCACCTCGGCCGCCGGGCTCGTCGGCACGATCGGACAGGTCAACTACGGAGCGGCCAAGGCCGGCATCGTGGGGATCACCAAGTCCCTGGCCCGGGAGCTGGCGAAGAAGCAGATCACGGTCAACGCCTTGGCCCCGCTGGCCGCGACCTCGATGACCGAGAACATCCGTAGCAACGACAAGCTCGCAGCGATGACCCTGGCGCGCGTCCCGCTGGGACGCTGGGCCTATCCGGACGAGATCGCCGGCAGCTTCGTGTTCTTCGCGTCGGACGCGGCGTCGTACATCACCGGCCAGGTGCTGCCGGTCGACGGCGGGACGGTCATCTGATGCCCACCAACCCCTTCATCGGCACCGGCCGCGAAGCGCTGGTCGTCGAAGCGCTGCGCACCCCGATGGGCAAGTCACACCCCGAACGCGGCTGGTTCCGGGACACCCACCCCAACGACATGCTCGGCGCCGTCTACACCGCGCTGCTCGAGAGCACGGGCCTGGCGCCCGAGGCGGTCGAGGACCTCGTCATCGGCTGCACGGCGCCGTTCGGTGAGCAGTCCCGCAACATCGGCCGCAATGCCTGGCTGCAGGCCGGCTACCCGCCGGAGGTCCCTGCGACGGTGCTGGACCGCCGCTGCGGTTCCGCCCAGACCGCGGTCGAGATGGCGGCCGCTCTGGTGTCGTCCGGTACCCACGACGTGGTCATCGCCGGCGGAGTCGAGCACATGGGACATGTGCCGATGAACTCCCCGGCCAAGATCTCCGAGTTGTACGGCGATCCCTGGCCGGCGGAACTGAGAGCCCGCTACGACTTCGTACCGCAAGGGGAGAGCGCCGAGCTGATCGCCGACCGCTGGAACATCTCCCGTGAGGAAATGGACCAGTTCGCTGTCCGCTCGCACAGGCTGGCCTCCGAGGCGGTCGCCGCCGGCCGTTTCGACCGGGAGATGATCCCGCTGGAACTCGCCGGCGAAAAGCGGGTCAGCGACCAGACCATCCGCTCGGAAACCTCGATGGAGACGCTGGCGGGGCTCAAGACCGTCTTCCGGGAGAACGGCCGGATCACCGCAGGCAGCTCCTCACCGATCTCCGACGGTGCGGCCGGGGTGCTGCTGGCCTCCCGCGCGGCAGCCGAGCGCCACGGGCTGCGCCCACGCGCCCGGATCCTCGACCAGACCACGGTGGGCGTCGACCCGGTCATCATGCTCACCGGTCCGATCCCCGCGACCCGGAAGCTGCTCGAGCGCAACGGCATGTCGATCGGCGACATCGACCTGATCGAGATCAACGAGGCGTTCAGCTCCGTCGTCCTGGCCTGGGAGCGGGAGCTGAGCCCGGACATGGACAAGGTCAACGTCAACGGCGGGGCGATCGCCCTGGGTCACCCCGTGGGCGCCAGCGGCTCGCGGCTGTTCGGCACGCTCATCTCCGAGATGGAGCGCCGGGACGTCGAGATCGGCCTGGTGACGATGTGCTGCGGCGGTGGCCTCGGCACCGCAACGCTCGTGCAGCGGGTCGGCTGATGCTCGACCTGACTCCGTACATCAAGGCCGGCGACGGCGTCTGGTGGGGGCAGGGCGGCGCCGAGCCCGAACCGCTGGTCAACGCCCTGCTCGACCAGGCCGACAGCATCGGCCCTGTGCGTGCCTTCTCCGGCCTCACCTGGAACGAGCGGCTCGCCGGAGACCTGCCCGAGTCCCTCACCGTCCTGTCGTACGGCGGGCTCGGCCGGCTGAGCGGGCTGAGCAAGCACGGGCAGCTCGAGGTGGTGCCCTGTCACTACTCGGCGCTGCCGAGGATGTTCGCCGAAGGCCGCCTGCCCTGCGACGTGGGCCTGTTGCAGGTCTCCCCTCCGGACGAGGACGGCATGGTCTCGCTCGGGATCGGCGTCGAGTACGTCGCCGACGCCCTGCGGCATACCAGGACACTCATCGCCGAGATCAACCACCGGATGCCGCGGACCGTCGGCACCGACCGGCTGCCGCTCAGCGCTTTCGCGGCCACGGTGGAGACCGAGCGTCCGCTGCGGGAGGCACCCTCCCGGGCTCCGGACGCCGTCGAGCGTGCCATCGCCGAGCACGTCGCCGGCCTCGTCGATGACGGCGACACCCTGCAGATGGGCGTCGGTTCGCTGCCCAACGCGGTGCTCGATGCGCTGTCCGGCCACGTCGACCTGGGTTTCCACACCGGGATGATCACCGACGGCGTCCTTTCTCTGATCGAGAAGGGCGTGGTGACCGGTGCCAGGAAGGAGATCGATCCGGGGCTGGTGGTCACGGGTGCGGCGCTGGGGAGCGCCTCGATGTACGACCGGCTGCCCGAGTTCCCCGTCGAGTTTCGGGCGGCGAGCTACACCCACGCCCCGGCGGTGCTGTCCCGGCTGCGGTCGCTGGTCTCGGTCAACTCCGCCATCGAGGTCGACCTGCTCGGCCAGGTCGGCGCGGAGCTGCGCCGGGGCGTGCACATCGGCGCGGTGGGCGGACAGGTCGACTTCAGCCGCGCGGCCTCGCTGACCGGTGCCCGGTCGGTCATCGCCCTGCGCTCGGAGTCGGCCGGCGAGTCGACGATCAAGCCGGTGCTGGACGGTGGCGTCGTCACCACCGCGCGCGTCGACGTCGACGCGGTCGTCACCGAGCACGGCGTCGCGATGCTCACCGGCTGCACCGTGGCCGAACGGGCCCGTCGCCTGATGGAGGTGGCCGCGCCCCAGCACAGAGAGAGGCTGGAGAGAAGCCTCGTGGAGCAGGAGGTGCCGAGATGACACAGGACAACCGCACTCCGGGTGAGACCCGGCGCGTACACATCCGTGAGGTCGGTCCCCGCGACGGATTCCAGAACGAACCGGAGACGATCCCGACCGCCGACAAGATCCAGCTGATCAACGCACTCGGGCGGGCCGGCTTCACACGGATCGAGGTGGCGAGCTTCGTCCGGCCCGACGTCATCCCGCAACTCAGCGACGGGATCGAGGTGCTGGAGGGCATCGATCTGCCCGACGACGTCGAGCGGATGGTGCTGATCCCCAACAGCAGGGGGCTCGACAACGCGTTGAAGGTGCGCGACCTCTTCGAGGCCGCCACCCTGTTCGTCAGCGCGTCCCAGACCCACAACAGGAAGAACATCAACCGGACCGTCGAAGAGACGATGGCCGACGTCAGGGTGATGGGCAAGCGGATCGTCGCCGAGGGCCTGAAGTTCTGCGCGGTGATCGCCACCTCGTTCGGGTGCCCCTACGAGGGCAAGGTCCCCATGGAGCGCGTACTCGGTCTCGCCGAGGAGTTCGCGGCGGCCGGTGCGACCGAGATCGGCTTCGGGGACACCACCGGGATGGCCAACCCGGCCTATGTGTCGCAGTTCTTCACCGCCGCCGTGGAGCGGCTGCCGCAGGTCGAGCTGACCGCGCACTTCCACAACACCCGCGGACAGGGCCTGGCCAACGCCTACGCCGCCCTCGAAGCCGGCTGCACCAGCTTCGAGTCGAGCTTCGGTGAACTCGGCGGCTGCCCGGTCCCGGCCGGCTCCACCGGCAACATCGCCACCGAGGACCTGGTGAGCATGTTCCACGAGATGGGCGTCGAGACCGGCCTCGACCTGGAGAAGGTCATCGGGGCCGCGCGCGAGGCGCAGGCCGTCCTCGGCCGCAAGCTGACCAGCCATTCGATCGTCGCCGGGCCCGTCCTCTGGACCCCGGCCGCCGGCTGAACCACCCACGCCAACAGGAGATATCGCAATGAGCAACCGCGTCGCACTCGTCACCGGGGGCGCCCAGGGCATCGGCAAGGGCATCGCCACCACGCTCGGGGCTCAGGGGTTCAAGGTGGCCATCGCCGACATGAACCTCGAGACAGCCACCCAGACCGCCAAGGAGATCACCGGAGCGGGCGGCACCGCCATCGCCGTCGAGGTCGACGTCACCGACACCGCTTCGGTCGAGGCGGCGGTGCGCACGGTCGAGGACGAACTCGGCCCGGTCGAGGTCGTCGTCAACAACGCCGGCTGGGACGACTTCATGCCGTTCGTCAAGACCACCGAGGAGTTCTGGGACAAGATCCTCGACGTCAACTTCAAGGGCGCGCTCCGCGTCATCAAGGCGGTCGTCCCGGGCATGATGGAGCGCGGCTTCGGCCGGGTCGTCAACATCGGTTCGGACGCGGGCCGGGTGGGCTCATCGCTGGAGGCCGTCTACTCCGGCTCCAAGGGCGGCATCATCGCCTTCACCAAGACGCTCGCCCGTGAGGTGGCCACCAAGGGCATCACCGCCAACACCGTCTGCCCCGGCCCGACGGACACTCCGGCGCTGCGCAAGTTCATCGACGGGGCCGGGCAGGACGCCGAGAAGGTGATCGGCGGCATGACCCGCGCCGTGCCGATGAAGCGGCTCGGCACCCCCGAGGACATCGGGCCCGCCGTCGCCTTCTTCGCCTCCGACGCGGCCGGCTTCATCACCGGCCAGACCCTGTCGGTCAGCGGCGGACTCACCATGGCCTGAGCCTCGGCGGTGCGGTGTCGCAGGGTGCCGGACCCTCGGGAGGGTCCGGCACGCGCCACGTGAGCGGGTAGTGCGTGTGTATGGCCGCTCGGTCCCACCCACCAGCACCCCCTCGACGGCGACCCACTCGATTGATATGGTCAGACCATAGATATGAAATAGAAGAGGTGAGCAACCAATGGTCGAACGGAACGAGCCTCACGACGTCGTCACCTGGAAGCGGGAGGCGCCGGGGATCGTCCACGTGACCATGGCGCGGCCGCCGGCCAACGCCCTCGGCCTGCCGATTCTCAACGGCATGCACGCCGCCATCGACGCGGCCGAGGCGGCCGGGGACGTCAAAGTCATGATCGTCTCGTCGGCTCTCGACGGCTTCTTCGCGGCCGGTGCCGACATCAAGCACCTCTCGAAGATCGACGCCGAGTCGTTCACGGCGTACGGCGACCAGATGCGCGCGGTCAACGACCGCCTCGCAGCGGCGCCGTTCCTCTCCATCGCCGCCGTCGACGGACTGGCTCTCGGCGGTGGCCTGGAGCTGGCCATGGCGTGCACCATGCGGGTCTCCGGCCCCCGGGCCAGGTACGGCCTGCCGGAAGTGAAGATCGGCCTCATCCCGGGCGCCGGCGGCACGCAGCGCCTCCCGCGGCTGGTCGGCCGCGGTCGCGCGCTCGACATCATGCTCACCGCCCGGCAGGTGCCGGCGTCCGAGGCGCTCGCCATCGGCCTCGTGGACCGGCTCGCCGAGGGCGATGTCGTCAAGGAGGCACTGTCGCTCGCCGAGGAGCTGGTCGCCGCTTCGCTGCCGGCGCAGCTCGCCGTCGTCCGCACCGTCGACGCGGCCTTCGACCTGCCGATCGAGGAGGGCTTCGCCTACGAAGTGGCCCAGGAGCAGGCCCTGTTCGAGGACGGCGAGGCCGCCGAGGGCATCACCGCTTTCATCGAGAAGCGCCGCCCGGACTTCGCCTGACCCCGGAGACATCACCCCGACGGACTGACCACACCGCGCGCATGCCCCGCGGCCTGAACGAGACGGACGGCTGAATCCAGTGACGACGACCGAGAACTCCAGACGGCGGCAGGCCCTGCTCGTCGTGGACAGTGGACCCGAGCGCTCGTTCAAGGTCGCGCGGGTGGCGTCCGAAGGGGGAGTCGTCTCGAGCTCCATGCCGACGGGCTCGTGGCTGATCGGTCCGGCGGGCCGGTCGGTATACGGAGCGCTGGGTGTGCTGGTCGACGATGCGCTGGGCTATGCCATCATGCTCGACCGTCCGGTGGATCACTGGTCGGTGAGCTCCGAGATATCGATCGACGTCTGCGGACCTCTTCCGACCGACGGGTCCCTGCTCTCCGCCGAGGCGCGCATCCTCCACTCCGACTCCCGGGGAGGGATCTCCTCCGGCTCGGTCGTCGACGCCAGGGGCAGGCTCGTCGCCGCGTGCCGCCAGCACGGCCGGTGGGTGCAGGACCTGCCCGCTGCGTCGCCGGTGGACGAGAGTGCCGCAGCCCCGGGCATGGACGACGGTGGCATGCGGCAGAGCGCGGAAGACCTCCTGGAACTGCTCGGCACGCAGGTGAAGACCACCGACAACGGCGCAGAGCTGGACCTCCTCGCGGCGGAGGAACTGGTCAACCCGCTCCACAACCTGCACGGGGGAATCGCGCTGTGCGCCTCGGACATCGTGGCGCACGCCGCGCTCGAGGCTGCCGGGCGGCCGTCCGACACGGCGTCCCTCCACATCGCCTATACGCGTCCCATACCTCTGGGCACCACGGTGCGGTTCGAGGCCTCCGTGGCGCACTCCGGGCGCAGTTTCGCGGTGGTGAGCGTGACGGCCACGAACGAGGCCGGCAAGCCGTGCACGATCGCCACGGTCACGGCCGCCGCGCGTACATGACCCCGGGGGCCGGGCCCGCCCGCTCCCGGGACCAGCACATCCCGCCCATTCGGGCTGACCGTTGACACGTGGCCTACGCTCCGAGGGAGTTGAGCAGATGACGCGGCACCACCCGGAACGATCGTTCACCGGGCCCCTGGCCGGCATGAGGGTCGTCGAGATCGGCAGCATCGGGCCTGGGCCGTTCTGCGCGATGCTGCTGGCCGACCTGGGCGCCGACGTGATCCGCGTCGACCGTGCACAGGGCGCCACACTGGTCGGCCCCAACGCGGACTTCCGCACGGAGCTGCTGCACCGCGGGCGTCGTTCCGTCGCCGTCGACCTCAAGCACCCCGACGGCCCGGAGGTCGTGCTGTCGCTGGTGGAGCAGGCCGACGCGCTCATCGAGGGCTTCCGCCCCGGCGTCACCGAGCGGCTCGGGATAGGCCCCGCGGATTGCCACGCGCGCAACCCCCGCCTCGTATACGGGCGGATGACCGGATTCGGCCAGGACGGGCCGATGGCGCAGACCGTCGGACACGACATCAACTACGTCGCGCACAGCGGCGTCCTCTCGCTGATCGGCCGTGCCGGACAGCCGCCGACCCCGCCGCTGAGCCTCGTCGGGGACTTCGGCGGCGGTGGCATGCTGCTGGCACTCGGGATCCTCGCAGCGCTCTGGGAGGCCCGCTCCTCGGGCAAGGGCCAGGTCATCGACGCCGCCATGTGCGACGGCGCCGCTCTGCTGGCCACGGCGTTCTTCGGCTACCGGCAGACCGGGGCCTGGCGCGAGCGCGGCACCAACATCGTGGACAGCGGCGCCCCCTACTACGACGCCTACGAGACCGCCGACGGCACATGGGTGGCGGTCGGCAGCATGGAACCGCACTTCTACGCGGATCTCCTGGACCTCCTCGGCCTGAAGGCCGACGAACTGCCTCCGCAGAACGACCGGTCGCGGTGGCCCCGGATGAAGGAGATCTTCGCCGAGGCGATCCGCACCCGTACCCGGGACGAGTGGGTGGCGCGGGCCGAGGGCCGGGAGGTCTGCCTGACCCCCGTCCTCGAGCCGGAAGAGGCGGCCAGGGACCCGCACAACCTTGCGCGCGGAGCCTTCATCGAGGTCGACGGGCTCACCCAGCCCGCCCCCGCGCCACGCTTCAGCCGGACGACCGCGACCGTCGACCTCCCCCCGCCGGCGCCCGGAGAGCACACACGTGAGGCACTCACCACATGGGGCGTTCCGGAGCAGACCGTGGCCGCCTGGGAGGCCGCCGGCGCCGTGCGCGGCACCACGCCCTGACCCGTCCCCACATCGCACCGCGGAGCAAGGAGCACTGATGAAGAGCGTGGACACGCCGTACGAGACGATCAGCCTGGAAGAGCGCTCACCCGGTGTCGTCGTGGTCACGTTGAACCGGCCCGACCGGTACAACGCGATGACGAACACGATGTTCGTCGAGCTCGAGCGCATGGCGGTCGAGCTCGACGACGAGGACGACTGCCGGGTCGTGATCCTCACCGGGGCGGGCCAGGCGTTCTGTGCCGGCTACGACCTGGCCGACGCCGACGACCTGCCGAACCTCGGTGCGCTCGGCATGCTCGACCAGCAGGAGCGCGCGGCGCGTGCGCTTCTGGCGGTCCGTTCGATGCGCGTACCGGTCATCGCGGCGGTGAACGGACCTGCCGCGGGGGGTGGTCTGTCGCTCGCACTGGCCGCCGACATCCGACTGGCTGCCCAGAACGCCAAGTTCAACGCCGCCTTCGTCCGCATCGGCCTCTCCGCCGGGGACCTGGGCGCGTCCTGGCTGCTGACCAGGCTGATCGGCCCTGCCCACACCAGCGAGATCTGCTTCACCGGCCGCTTCGTCCACGCGGACGAAGCACTCGATCTCGGGCTGGTGAACGGCGTCAGCGAGCCCGACGCCCTCCTCGACGACGTCCTCGCGCTCGCCCGCTCGATCGTTGCCAACTCCCCGGGCGGCGTACAGCTCTCCAAGCGGGCGCTGCAGGCCAACATGGAGACGGCTTCGTACGCCGCCGCGCTGGAGCTGGAGAACCGCGGTCAGGCGCTGCTGACCAGGGGCGCGGACATGCCCGAGGCGCTGGCCGCCTTCAAGGAGAAGCGCGAGCCGGTCTTCACCGGGCGCTGACGACGATGACGACGACCGAAGGACCGACCATGGCGACCCTGGACCTGCCCGAGCTCGAGACCCTGACGGTCGAACCGCTCGACGGCGACATCGCCGTGCTGCGGATCAACCGCCCGGAGCGGATGAACTCGCAGACGGTGAAGATGTTCACCGAGTACGGCACCGCCGCCCGCGCGCTGCGGGACAGCGGCCTGCGCGCACTGATCCTCACCGGGGCGGGGGAGCGGGCGTTCTGCGCCGGCTTCGACCTCGACGAGATCGAGGTCATCACGCACATGGGTGTGCGGGAGTTCCTCAAGTTCCAGGAGACCGCCACCGGCGGCATCCAGGCGATCCGGCATCTGCCCTTCCCGGTGATCGCGGCCGTCCACGGCGCGGCCACCGGCGGCGGGCTGGCGTTGGCCCTGGCCGCTGACATCCGACTCGTCGCGCCGACGGCCAAGTTCAGTGCCGCCTTCGTGAAGGTGGGCCTGTCCATGGGCGAGTTGGGCACGTCGTACAACCTCAGTCGCCTCGTGGGGCCCGGCCGCGCCGCGGAGATCGGCTACACCGGCCGCTTCGTCGGCGCTGAGGAAGCGGTGCGGATCGGGCTGGCCAACCGGATGGTGCCGACCGAGCAACTGCTCGACGAGGCGGTCGCGATGGCCCGGCTCATCGCCACCAACTCGCCGGGCGGCGTGCGCATGTCCAAGCGCGCCATCCAGCGCAACCAGGAGATCACCTCCTACGCGGCCGCGCTCGAGCTGGAGAACCGCGGCCAGGCGCTGATGTCGCGCACCGAGGACATGCCCGAGGCACTGGCCGCCTTCAAGGAGAAGCGCGCACCCCAGTTCACAGGAAAGTGAAGGACCGGCATGACCGCAGAGTGGACACCGGAGACCCTCGATGCCCTCGCCTGGTTCCTGCGCGAGCGCGGCCTGTGCGAGGGCGAGCTCGACGTCAGACGGATCGGTGACGGTCACTCGAATCTCACGTTCGTGGTGTCCGACGGCGTCAACCGGGTGGTCGTACGCCGCCCGCCGCCACCGCCGACGCCGCCGGGAGCGCACGACATGCTGCGCGAGGCACGGCTCGTGGACGCCCTGCGGGACACCCCGGTGCCGGTGGCCACCGTGCTCGCCACGGCGCAGGCGGGCGAGGTGATCGACGTGCCCTTCTACGTCATGAGCTTCGCCGACGGCCCCGTGGTGACCACATCAACCCCCGCGCCTCTCCACCGAGCCGGAACCCGGCGCCAGATCGGCGAGGCCCTCATCGACACCCTTGCCGACCTGCACGCGGTCGACTGGCGTGCCGCCGGCCTCGGCGACATGGGCCGGCCGGAGGGCTTCAACGCACGCCACCTGCGCCGGATGGGACGGCTGGTCGCCGATGCGGACGGCACTCCACCGCCGCACTTCGCGGTCATCGAGGCCTGGCTCGCCGCGCACGTACCCCCGGAGTCGGGTGCCGCGATCGTGCACAACGACTACCGGATCGGCAACGTGGTCCTCGCGCCGGAAGCCCCGGGCCGCATCGCCGCCGTACTCGACTGGGAGCTTGCCACCATCGGCGACCCGCTGTTCGACGTCGGGTACTTCCTGGCCTCGGTGCCCGAGGCGGACAGCCCGCGCACGCCGACCGAGGACCTGGGCACCGCGATGCTCGAGGACGGATACCCGACCCGCAAGGAACTCGCCGACAGGTACGCCGACCGCACCGGGCGCGACCTGTCGAACCTGGACTGGTACACCGCCCTCGCGCTGTGGAAGCTCGCGGCGCTCTACGAGTACAGCCGCCGCCGGACCGTGCGGGGCGTGGGCGACCCGTACTACGCCGACCAGCGGCTGGTGCAGTCCTTCCTGGAGGCGGCGCACCGGATCGCCGGGCTAGACGAGCCACCGGCCGCACCCGAAGACGAGCTCACCGAGGAGACACGATGACGGACACCTTCCACGACGCACTCGTGGCGCCGGACACCCCCGGCCTCCCCGAGCGGTTCTTCGACCGGTTCGTGTTCAACCTCCACCCGGTGGACGCATCGTCCCCGTCGATCCTCCTCGGGCTCGGCATCTACCCCCCGAAGGACGTGGTGGACGGCTTCGCGATCCTGGCCACCGACACCGAGCAGCGGAACGTCCGTTTCTCCACCGAGCTCAGCGCCACCGACGGCGGGAGCGCCGGGCCGCTCTCCTGGAAGGTGGTGGAGCCGATGAAGACCTGGCAGATCGCGCTCGGCCCCAACCCGACCGGAATGGAGTTCGACCTCACCTGGCGCGCCCGGACACCGGCGTGGACCGGCGAGGTCAGCGTGACCAACAACGACGGAACACCCTCGTCCTTCGCGCACCTCTTCCAGTCCGGGTACTACACCGGGGCGCTGACCATCGACGGCCGGCAGCAGCGGATCGACGGCTGGTACGGCCAGCGCGACCGCTCCCGGGGCGTGCGCACGATGTCCGGGGGCCAGGGGCTGCACATCTGGTACCAGGCCCAGTTCCCCGACCGCTCGATCGGCTTCCTCCTCGTGGAGACCCGGCAGCACGAACGGCTGCTCCTGGAGGGCGCCGTGATGCACGAGAGCGGCGAGCTCGACCACATCGTGAACGTACGCCACGACCTGCAGTTCGATGACAACCTGGACCTGAAGGGCGGCACGGTGGAGGTGACCACCGAAAGCGGCGCCGTGTACCTGGTGGACACCGACGCCTCCGCCGGCGGTGGCTACATGTCCGGTGGCGGATACGGCGGTCACCACGGCCGACCCGCAGGGCGCGACCACATCGAGCACGATATCTACCCGCTCGACGGGTCGGTGTCTCCCCGCACGCTGGACTCCGCTCTGACCGACCGGCTGGCATCGTTCAACTGGAACGGCACCCCGGGCCGGGGCATCTTCGAGTTCGCGCTGACCCGCAGCCGGTCGTACACCTACCAGCCGACACTGCACTGACGGCCGGCTCTGCACTGACCGGTCGGCATGGCGCTGACCAGCCAGGCCGACACAGCAAGCAAAAGGGCCCTGCACCGCTGAGCGGAGCAGGGCCCTTGCCGTACGTATCAGAGAAGGCTCTTGGCGATGATCTCCCGCTGGATCTCGTTGGCACCGCCGTAGATCGGCGGCGCCAACGCCCTGCGGACCTGACCTTCCATGCCGTACTCCCGGGCGTAGCCGTAGCCACCCATCATCTGCATGGCCTCCAGGGCGGTGTTCTTCGCGATCTCGGTGCAGCGCATCTTGGCCATCGCACTCTCACGGGCGAGGTCGTCCTCCTGCCCGGCGTCGACCCGACCGGCGGCGTCGTAGACGAACGCCCGGGCGAACTCGATGTCGGTCGCAAGGTCGGCGATCCGGTGACGGAGCGCCTGGAAGCTCCCTATCTTGCGTCCGAACTGCTCACGCTCCCCGACATAGGCGATCACGTCGTCGAGCGAACGCTGGGCCGCGCCCAGGCTCATCGCCGCGATGATGAGCCGCTCCACGCTGAGCCCCCGCATGAGCTGTTTCCAGGCATTGCGCGGCTGGCCCACCACGGCGGACGCCGGCACCCGGACGTCGGTGAAGAAGACGTCGTTGCAGGTGTGCGCCTCCATCGTCTCGATGCCACGGATGTCCAGGCCCGGCGTGTTCGTCGGCACCATGAGCAGGGTGAGCCCCTCGTGCTTGGTGCCGCTGCTGTCCTCGCGGGTGAGCACCAGCAGGTGCTCGGCCACGTGCGCGGCGGAGATCCACGTCTTCTGGCCGTTGATGACGTACGTGTCGCCGTCCCGCGTGGACCGTACGCGCACCCCGCCCAGGTCCGAGCCCGCACCCGGCTCGCTCAACGCGATCGCCTCGAGCTTGCCGGCGACCAGGTTGGACACGATGGTCTTCTTCTGCTCCTCCGACCCCCACCGCATGTAGGTCTGCGCCGCGGTCAAGCCGGTCGAGTACCCCGTGATGGGCAGCAGCCCCCGAGAGGTCTCCTCCAGGAACACACACTCGTCGACGAAGCCCGCGCCGCCGCCGCCGTACTCGTCCGGCAGAGACACACCCAGCCAGCCGAGCTCGGCGAGCCTGGCCAGGATCTGCGGGCTGTTGGACAGCGTGCCGCCCTCGGTGACGGCGTCACGCTGCGCCAGGGTGCCGCACTCCTGGAGGGAGAACTCGCGGATGGCCTCAGCGAACTGCTTCTGCTCCTTGCTCAACTGCATCTCAGGCACCCCGGTACTTGGTGAAGTCGGGCTGACGCTTCTCGTTGAAGGCCCTGATGCCTTCCTCGGCCTCGGGAGTCTCGCCGAACAGCTTGAGCGTGGTGTAGGCCATCGAGCCGATGCTGACGAAGTGCTCGGTGTCCGTGTTCATCGACTGCTTGAGCACCTTGAGTGCGGTCGGCGAGAACTGCAACATCTGGTCGGCCCACGCGCGCACCTCGGCGCGCAACTGGTCCGCCGGAACAACCTTGTTGACCAGGCCCCAGTCGAGGGCCTCCTGCGCACTGAGCCGGCGGAGCATGAACCAGATCTCGCGGGCCCGCTTCTCACCGACCACGCGAGCCAGGTAGCCGGAGCCAAGGCCGGCGTCGAACGACCCGACGCGGGGGCCGTTCTGGCCGAACTGCGCGGTGTCCGCGGCGATCGTCAGGTCGCACAGCACGTGCAACACGTGACCACCGCCGATGGCCAGACCGTTCACCGCCGCGATGACCGGCTTGGGCGTGTCCCGGATCACCCGGTGCAGCGCGTCGACCTCGAACAGACCGCTCTGCGACGGGCCGTAGTCGCCGGTCTCCATGCGCTGCTTCTGGTCACCACCGGCGCAGAAGGCCTTGTCTCCGGCGCCGGTGAGCGCGACCACGCCGACCTCGTCGCTGGCCCAGGCCCGCTTGAAGGCCATCACGAGCTCGTCCACGGTGCGCGCGCGAAAGGCGTTGTACCGCTCGGGACGGTTGATGGTGATCCAGGCGAGACCGTCCTCGACCTCGTACGTGATGTCGGTGAAGTCGTCCATTGGCCTCGATCCTCTCTGCGTACGGCCGACGTGGAGTCGGCGTGGGATGAGCAGCGTCGGCCTTTTCGGCCTGACCATTAGACTCTATGGCTGTGAACGATCGTTATCAACCCCCAGATTTCTGCTGCTCACCCGGCTCTTGGTGACGTCGTCACAGTGCCGTTGCCGGAGACGACGAGGAGCCGGCGCTGAGGCGCCGGCTCCGGGGGAGTGCTGTGAAGTCGAGTGTGGTGGATCAGCTCCTGATGCCCATGACGCCGCACACCGGTGCCGGCCAGTCGAGGCCGGCGTCCTCGGCGATGTGGCGGTCGAACCCGGCGGCGATGTCGTCCGGGATGGGAGTCGCCCGGCGGGTGTCCAGGTCGACGTGGACGAGCACCAGCTCGAGCGTGTGGGCCAGGCGTTCATGGGTGCGGTCGAGGAGGAACGCCATCATGTGCATCGCCTTGGCCGACCTTGCCAGCACGCGCGTGTGCACGGAGAGCTTCTCGCCCTCGTGCATCTCGCTGTAGTACCGAAGGTGATGCTCGGCTGTGAAGACGCCCATACGCCGGTTCGCCCGGTAGCTGTCGTCGATGCCGACCTCCTCGCACAGCAGCGAGGTGCTGCGCGCGTCCAGCTCGAGGTAGTGGCGGATGTTCATGTGGCCGTTCTGGTCGATGAAGTCCGGTGTCGCGGTGGCGTTCATCCAGGCGGGCAGCTCCATCACCTGGTCGAACGACGGTATGGGCATCTGGTTCGTCACACGTTCCTCCGGTGCCGCCCGCCGACTCCCGCTATTGAGGCGGAGCCGTTAAGCAGCGAGCCCATTGACCGGGTGTGATCGGCGGGGATGCACGACGGCTGACCCTGCCGGAACTCGAGGCGGCGTGACCGCGGGTGCGGCAGCGGAAGGCCGTGTGTGGACGGGGGTTGCATGACACGGTGTTTGATCCGTCGCCGCTGACCTACTTTTGATGTCGGCCAGTCCGGGCCGCCCTGCGAACGGGATCTTCGAGGCGGTGCGGGAGGTCGTGAAGGCCATCGGGGTGACGCGACGCTGACCTGCAGATCTACGCTGCTCCTTCGTATTCGTGCTGATTCCCTGAGGACCCGATGGCGCTTGATCCTCTCGTGGGAGGGGGGCGGCGATGGGTACTGGTGGGAATACTGGCGCGAATGGTTAGACCTTCGAATTGGTGCGCCGTATGACCAGAAAAGGTATGCTCCAAGGTATGGACGACAGGGCTGATCGACGCGGGCTTGGCGCGGGTCCGGGCATGGACTTCGCGGTGCTTGAGGCGCGAGCAGCGGTGGTCTCGTGTGTCGTCGCTCCCCAGCATCTGCAAGCCGCACGGCGGCGTGTACTGCGCCCTCGTGGAGACCCTGGGGATCGGCGTGGGTCTGGGGTGGGACGAGGCGGTACCGGTCCACCAGTGCTCTTCTCAGCAGTTGCGGTCGGTGGACGTGGTCGACGGCGAGGACGCCTGTCGGACCGCGGGGATCGCGGGTGGAGCGGATCGTGTGCAAGCTTCGCGCAGAGAGCCGGGGCGATGCTGCCTCCCAGTACTTGCGACTGACGTTTGGCCTCTACTCGCCAGCGTCGGTGATGCGTTGAGGAGAAGACAGTGGCCGTGGACAACGACGTTCCCGCAAACCGGCACGACCTTCACCCTGCTGTCCGGCGGGTGCTCAAGCAGGTCTCCACGATCATGAATGAACCGAGCCTCGCGCCGGGACGGGGCACACTCGACGTGCGGCGAGCCGACGCGGCGCTGAACGCCGCCGAACACCTCCTCGCCCGCCAGCTCGCCGGATTCCAGGGCAGCAGCGGCACGGAGTCCCAGCTCGCCGCCGTGCTGATCGAGGTGCAGGCGGTCCGGAGCTTGGTCAACGAAGCCGAGCTCGGCAGGCGATCGGCCGCGGTGAAGGATGTACGGGCGGCGTTGCAGCGGCTGCGATCGGTGGGAACGGTAGCCGAACTCGTCGAGCAGGCACCGATCGAAATCAACCGGCTCGGCTACCGCCGTGCCTTGCTCTCCCGTCTGCAGGGAGCAGACTGGGCCGCTCGGGCGGCGTTCGCTCATGAGGATGCCTGGCTGGCGGTGGAGCTGGTCCGGATCGGAAGTGCTTCTCCTGGTCGATTGGGCAGGGAGCTTCCAGAGACCGAACTGGTGCGCCATCGCATCCCGGTCCTGGTACGGGATGCACAGAGCAATCCCCGAGTACACCGCGAACTGATCACTCTGGCTCGTACCAAGGACTACATCGCGGCTCCGCTGATCGCCAGAGGGGAGGTCGTCGGCCTGATCCACGCCGACCAGCACGTGGAGACGGGCACGGTCAGGTCCTTCGACCGGGAGCTGCTCGGGCTATTCGCCGAGGGCCTGGGCTTTGCCTTCGAGCGCGCGTTCTGCCATGAGCAGCTCAGCGCGCTCCGGAGCCGCCTGGAGGACCAGGCGCGATCGGTGGGCGATCTCATCGAGAGCTCCCTCGGCCCCGACGCGTTGGCCCTCGGAGTGCCGCCGGAGTCTCCGTCCGTCGCGTCGGCTACTGTCCCGTGGCCGAGACTGCTTCATGCTTTGGAATGGCCGCTGACAGAGCTGACGCGCCGTGAAGTCGAAGTACTGCAGCACCTCGCCGATGGCGAGTCGAACGCCCAGATCGCCGCCAAACTGTATGTCTCCGTCGAAACGGTGAAGACGCACGTCAAGAATCTGTTGCGGAAGCTCGGTGCGGCGAACCGCGCCGAGGCTGTCGCGCTCGTCAGAGAGCTCGCGAGCCGATCCCCCCAGTGATCTCGTCGGACCGTGCGGGAAGCGAGTGTGCCGGGGCCCTGACAGGTCCCCGGCACACCGCTGTCCCCGTGTGCGTCGTCGCTCCCTGTGGCGCTATGCCTTCGACCGGTCGAGGTAGATCGTCTTCAGTGCCTGGTAGCCGTGCAGTCCCTCCGGACCCAGTTCCCGCCCGATTCCGCTGCACTTGATGCCGCCGAACGGCGCGGTCGGGTCGTTGGCGTACGCGTTGATCCCGATGGTGCCCGAATGGACCTTGCGGGCCAATGCTTCACCGCGGTCCGGATCGGCCGTCCACACCGTGCCTCCGAGCCCGTAGTCGCTGGAGTTGGCGGTGGCTATCGCCTCCTCCTCCGACGAGTAGGGGATCACCGACAGCACCGGACCGAAGATCTCCTCCTGCGCGATGGTGTGTGCGTTGTCGACGTCGGCGAAGACCGTCGGTTCCACGAACCAGCCGTGGTCGCGGTTCTTCGGCCGGCCGCCGCCCGCGGTGAGCCGGGCGCCATCACTCAACCCCTTGGCGATGTAGGACTCCACGCGGTCGCGTTGACGCGACGACACCAGCGGCCCCATCTGAGTGGTGGGCTCCAGCGGATCCCCCACCGTGAGCGAGGTGACCAGACCGGTGATGGTGTCCACCACTTCCGCATAGCGGGAGCGGGGAGCAAGCACCCGGGTTCCCAGCCAGCAGATCTGACCATTGTTCAGCAGAGTTGCGGCGAAGAAGCTCTCGATGTTGGCCTGCAGATCGGCGTCGTCGAGCACGATCGCGGCGGACTTTCCCCCCAGTTCCAGGGTCACCGGTCGCAGGAGCCGGCCGCATGTCTCGGCGATCGCCCGCCCGGCGACGGTGGACCCGGTGAACGACACCTTGTCCACCTGGGGGTGGGAGATGAGATATGCGCCGAGTTCCCGGCCGCCGGGGATCACGTTGAGCACCCCGTCGGGAAGTCCGGCCTCTGCTGCGGCCTCGCACATCAGCAGGGCGTCCAGCACCGTCTCCGGGGCGGGCTTCAGTACTACCGTGCAGCCACTGGCCAGAGCGGGAGCGAGCTTCAGGAAGGTGATCGCCTGCGGCACGTTCCACGGGACGATCGCGGCGACGACACCGATGGGTTCCCGGATGATCCGGGAGATTCCGCCGAGCATCCCCGGCCGCGTCTCCTCCTGGGTGCTGTCCGTCATCAACTGGGAGTAATAGCGCAGCAGGACCGCGGGAAACCCGCCCTCGAACTGGTGGGCAAGGGTGATGGGCATCCCGTTCTGGACGGTGACCCGGCGCGCGGTCTCGGCACTCCGCTTTTCCAGCGCCGCGGCGAACCGTTCGAGTACTTCGGCGCGACGCGCCGGCTCCCAACTCGCCCAGCCCTCCGTGTCGTCGAAAGCACGTCGAGCGGCGGTGACCGCGACGTCGATATCGGCTGCGGTGCCTTCCGGAACCGCTCCGATACGCTCCTCGGTGGTCGCCGAGTACACCGGGATGCTGTTGGACGTAGCTGGGTTCGACCAGCTGCCGCCCACGTAGAGCTGGTCGTATGCGATCAGCGTCATGTCCGACTCCTTAGCGCTCACTCGTGCACGAGTACGATCTTCACGGCTTCGCCGCGGTGCTGGGCCGCCACGGCCTCGTTGATCTCTGAGAACGGCATCGTCGTGATCAACTTGTCGAAGGGGAAACGGCCGGTCCGATGCAGGTCGAGCAGTTGGGGGATGAACACATCCGGATCGCTGTCGCCTTCCACGATTCCGGTTACCGTCACCCCGAGAACCTGCGCCTGGATCAGGTTGAGCGGGAGAGCGGCAGCAGGATCGGCCGGAACGCCGATGATGCCGAGCTTTGCCCGGTGCCCAAGCGACTGCATGGCCTGCTCCAGTACCGAGACCATTCCGGTCGTGTCGATGGCGTAGTCGACGCCTTCAGGGACGATCGTGCGGACCTGTTCGGACAGTGGCCCTGCGGCCGGGTCGATCGCGTGGGTGGCGCCCAGCGATAGCGCGAGGTCGCGGCGCTGCGCATGGGGCTCGACGACGATAACGGTGGCGAGCTCGCGCACGGCGCCCGCCATGACGGCGGACAGGCCGACCGAACCACCCCCAAGCACCAGCAGCGAAGAGCCAGGCGCGCAATTGAGCGAATTCAGGACGGCTCCGGCGCCGGTCTGAACGCCGCAGCCCAGGGGGCCGAGCAAGCTCAGGGGAGCGTCGTCGGCGACCTTCACGACATTGCGTTCGTGCGCGATCGCGTGCGTGGCGAACGACGACTGGCCGAAGAACTCCGATCCCAGCGCGGTGTCGCCGAGGTGAAGAGTGCTGGTGCCATCAGGCCGGGTCCCGCCGAAGTTGAACGCCATGAACTGCTGGCAGTAGGCGGGTTCACCCTTCCGGCACTGCGTGCACTGCCCGCAGCTGTTGAAGCTCAACACGACCTTGTCGCCGGAGGCCACCTTGGTGACCGTGCTGCCGACGGCGACGACCACTCCGCTCCCTTCGTGCCCGAACACGCCAGGGAGCGGAAACGGCAGGTGACCGTCCTTGGCGGCGAGATCGGTGTGGCACAGCCCGACACCGGCGATTTCGACAACGATCTCGTCGGCCGCCGGAGCGGCCAGAGCAATCCTTTCCAGCGAGAACGGCCCGCTGATTTCCTTCGCGACCGCCGCGGTGATGTCCATCGTTGGTTACTCCTTAGTCGGGGAGCTGGATCAGCCGTTGGTGCCCGCCACCGTGACCCGTACTCCGTCGCAGGTTTCGTTGATGATCAGCTGGCACGCCAGCCGTGAATTCGGCTGGAGACCGTCGGCGAATTCGAGCAGTTCCCGCTCTTCGTCCGAGGCCTCGGCGAACCGCACCTGAGACGCTTCATCCACGTACACATGGCACGTCGCGCAGGAACAGCTGCCGCCGCACTCGGCGATGATCCCGGGCAGGTTGTTGCGGACCGATCCGTCCATCACGCTCTGCCCGCAGGGGACGTCGACCTCATGGACGGCTCGGTCGGGCAGGATGTATACGACTTTGGGCATGGTGGGGCTCCGTGCTCACTTCAAGACGGTGTCGGAGAGGGGCGTCTCGGGGTCTGCCAGCCGCAGCGGGTCGACTCGTCGGCGGGACGCGATGAACTTCTTGCCCGCTGCGAAGTCGGCCGGGGCGTTGGCCGACTCCACGGCGGTGATGACCTGGTCCTCGTGGTGGAACAGCGCGAAGCGTCCCGATGCTGGGTCTCCCCGGAGCACGACGTCACGTACTCCCTTGACCACTCCGGCGATCTTCAGCTTGAGGTCGACCTGGTCGGACCAGAACCAGGGGACCTCGTCAGGCGGCGGGGCACTGCCCAGAATGGCCGAGCACGCCTGCCTCGCCTGCTCCGTCGCGCTGGGGATGCTCTCCAGACGGAGCATCCCGTCCAGGCCGGCGACGCGTCGGCAAGTGACGTCGCCGATCGCGAGGACCGACGGATCGCTGGTGCGCGCCAGCCCGTCCACCACGATCCCCCCGTCGCACTCCAGGCCCGCTGACCTGGCCAGTTCGTCCCGCGGGACCGCTCCGACCCCGACCAGCACGGCGTCGCACGCGAGGTGAGTGTCGTCGCTCAGTACGACTTCACCGACTCGCCCGCCTCGCCCGGACAACCGGACGACCTCAGCCCCGGTGATGATTGTGCTTCCCCGGGCCTGGTGGCGCTCCGCGAGGATCCCTGCGAACCGCGTGCTTGCGACGCGGGCCAGCACGCGCTGCTCCCGCTCCACCACGGTGACGTCGACGCCGTGGGTCCGCGCGGCCGCGGCCACCTCCAAGCCGATGTACCCGCCGCCGATGATGGCGAGCCTGCGCTTCTCGAGTACGTACTTGCTCAGGACGCGGGCATCGGCCAGGGTTCGCAGCGTGATCACGCCGTCGAGGTCGGCGCCGGGCACCGGCAGGGTTCGCGGCCGGGCCCCGGTGGCCAGGACGAGGATGTCGTAGGCGTACGTGTGCCCAGAGGACGTGTGCACCTGCTGAGTGGTCCGGTCGAGGGTAACGACCTGCTCGCCCAGCAGCAGCTCGATGCCCTGCTCGCGGTAGAACTCCGCCGGCCGCAGCCACTGCTCCAGATCGCCGCCGGCGAACTTCTTGGACAGCGGCGGCCGCTGGTACGGGAAGTCTGTCTCGTTCCCGAGTAGGACGACCTCTCCGCGATACCCGCCCTGGCGGAGCAGCCCGACCAGAGTGGCCCCCGCGTGGCCGGCGCCGACGACCACCACACGCCGTGCGTCGTCGGCTCTCAGCCCCGTCACGACAGCTCCAGGCGGACCGGTAGCTTCCGCAGCCCGCCGACGAAGTTCGTCTGGACGACCTTGCGTTCGCCGGTGAGCTCGATGCTCCTGATCCGCGGCAGAAGCTCCTCGAACATGATGCGAAGTTCAAGCTTCGCCAGGTGCTGGCCGATGCACATGTGAGGCCCGTAGCCGAAGGCGACGTGCTTGTTCGGCCGCCGCTCGATCTCGAAGAGGTCCGGCTGATCGAACACATCGGCATCCCGGTTAGCAGACTGGTAGAGCAGCATGAAGCGGTCGCCCTTGCTGATCCGTCGACCGCGCAGCGTGTAGTCCTGGGTGGCCTGCCGGGTGAAATGCTTGACCGGCGACGACCACCGGAGCCCTTCGTTGACCAGGTCGGACACGAGATTGGGGTTCTGCTGGACCTTGGCGAGCTGATCGGGATGCAGAGCCAGTTGCTCGATAGTCCCAGCCATCGTGCTGGAGGTGGTGTCGTGACCGGCCGTAGCGATGGCGATGAACCAGCCGTAGGCGAAGGTCTTGGCGAAGTACTCGCCGCTCTCCGTCCTCGCCGAAGCGATGATTGTCGCGAGATCGTCCCGAGGAGACTTCCTGCGGTCCTCCACGAGCACGTCGAAGTACGCGTAGAAGTCGTTGATGGCGGCCGACCACTGCTGGGCAGCGGCTTCCGGGGTGAGCGGCTCGACATCGGCGCGCTGCGTCTCCGGGTCGGCGGTGCCGAAGAACTCCTGGGTCAGCGCCATCATCCGGGGTTCATCCTGCTCGGGAACCCCGAACAGGCTCATGATGACGTGCAGCGGGTAGAAGAGGGCGAAGTCCTGGACAAAGTCGATGTCGTTGGTGCCGCTGTGCAGGGACTTCCCGATCGCTTCCCGTGCCAGGGCCCGGATGGTCTCCTCCCACTTCTTGAGGTTCGCCGGCCGGAACCAGTCGGCGGCGATGTCCTTGACCGCTGTGTGCTCAGGCGGGTCAAGGTAGGTGAGGGTGTCCAGGATGCGCAGGCTGCCGCCGGTCAGACTCTTGGTGAACTGGTCACCCGCCTGGTTCTGCAGGATCGGGTTGTGCGAGCCGGGCTCGGCACCGCCTCCGCTGGTGAAGACGTCGGGTTGCCGTTCGATCTCCATGATGTCCGCGTGCTTGCTGACCAGCCAGACGGGGTCGTAGCCCTCAACCCTGGCCTGGCCGAGGGGGTTGTTCTCGCGCAGCCAGTGGTACGCCTCGAAGAGCGGCACGTCGTCCCGGTGTCCTTCCGGGAAGACGACCCGTTGGGCGATGTCGTCCGGTACGACAGGGACTTCCGTGGCTTCGGTGGTGGTCATGACCCCTCCCATGCGAAGGTCCGGTGCTGCGGTGTCGCAGTTCCGGACGGCGGCTCGTCGCGAAGTGGTCCCATGCTGGATGCGGGACCTGGGCCGTACATCGCCCTTGGAGGGGGGAGATTTCTCCCTCCGCACTTCCCCTGGACTGCCCCAGTCCCAGTCGGTTGTTAAGAGTTCCCGGACAGGGAATGCCTAGGTGTGGTCGGTGGCCCCGAGGTCGTCTTGTTGGCCGCGCACCACGAACAGAATGCTCGCTGGCGAGTCGAAGCACGATCGCCGGTCGAGCGGGCGCTGACCGCGAGCCTGCGCGCAAGGCCCAGCGCGGGAGTGGTGGCAGCCAACAGTTCGAAAAGGCGCGTTGCTGTCTACCAATGGATCGAACCAGCGGCTGTCGAGCGGAAGCGGCACCGATGAAGCATCAACGTGGCTCTTCACAATCCAGGGTGTAGTCGTGGCCTGAAGCCGCCGGTTTCCAGCAGGGATCTGGCGATGTAGTTGGTGAGGTTGCGGAATCCGAGGGCGGAGCCGCGGAGGTGTTCAAGCCGTCCGTTGATGGCCTCGGTCGGTCCGTTGGACGTGCCCGGGCGTTCGAAGTAGGCCAGCACGTCGGTGGCTCGCTTCTTCAGTGTCCGGCCGAGTGTGATGATCTCGCTCAACGCGCTCGGGACGCCCTGGCTGACCGACTCGATCAACTTCACCATCAGCTCTCGGCCGTTCCTCCGATCGGGTTCGCGGTAGGCGGCGATCATCCGCTGGTAGACCCCCCACGTGGCTTCGACCTCAACGTGAGCGTCGCTCGCAAACAGCGCGGCCAGTCGGTCCTTCTGCCTGTCGGTGAGCAGGTCAGCGCCGGTGTGGAGGGCTCGCCGTGCGGTATAGAGCGGGTCGCTCCTGCGTCCGCGGTGCCCGTGGATGGCCAGTTGGACACGTCGGCGGCATCGGTCGAGTGCGTCGCCGGCCAGACGCACGACGTGGAATGGGTCCATGACCGCGACCGCGTCGGGCAGTTCCTCGCTGGCGGCGGTCTTGAGCCCGGTGAAACCGTCCATCGCGACGACCTCGACGCGGTTGCGCCAGGACTCTTCGCGTTCGGCGAGCCAGGCGCTGAAAGCCTGCTTGGAGCGGCCTTCGATCATGCCGAGCAGCCGGGCAGGGCCGGTGCCGTCGCGGTTGCCGGTCAGGTCAATGATCACGGTGATGTACTTGTCGCCACGGCTGGTGTGGCGCCACACGTGCTCGTCGACGCCGATCGCGGTGACGTCGCCGAACCGGCCGGTGTCGTCGATGAGGACGCGCTTCCCCTCGGCCAGGACGGCGTCGTTGGCGGTGTTCCAGGCGACCCCGAGCCCTTCGGCGACACGGGCGACGGTGAGGTGCTGGCAGACGATGGCTTCAAGGGCCCACCGCAACCCGCGGCGCGAGAGCTTCGCCCGCGGCTCAGCCGCCTTGGTGGTGTCCTGCCGCCACACGTGCCCACAGTCGATGCAGCGGTAGCGTCGGATCGTGACGTGAAGGATCGTGGGCCGCCAGCCGAGTGGCTCGTGCGCCAGTCGCCGGGTCACGGTGTCACGCGGTGTGCCTTCGCAACCGCAGCGGCGGCACCACTGATCGGACTCGACGACCCGGCACGCGAGGACCGCACGATCCGGGGCGAGTCGCTGACCGGTGACTTCGAGCCCGAGCTCGTCAAGGCGGCAGAACGTATTCATGTCAGCGCGGGCGAAGCCCGCCTCAGGGGTAGCGTCGTGCAACGTCGAGGTCTTCCGGATGGGCTTGGTGTAGGAACCCCCTTCCTCGGGAGACCTCGTCGCCTACCCGAGGCCACTGACGCGGGGTGAGCTTCCACCGCCGGTGTGACACAGGTTCCTGACGGCTGATGATCTGAAGTCATCCAGGTGAGGGCGAATCGTTCTGCTTTGGCCCCGGTCGCGCGAGGGTGACCGGGGCCGGAACTTGAACGGTGGCTTCGGTCGTGGCTTGTGAGCCGTTCAGCTCTGGGGCATTCAGCGGCCGATGTCGTCCAGCTCGGTCAGGTCCTCATGAGAGAGCGAGAGTCCCGCGCCGGCGATGTTCTCGCGCAGGTGCGCCGTCGATGACGTGCCGGGGATAAGCAGGATGTTCGGTGATCGCTGCAGCAGCCAGGCCAGTGCGACGGACATCGGTACCGCCTCCAATCGAGCGGCGACCGCCGAGAGCGCCGAGGACTGAAGCGGGGTAAAGCCCCCGAGGGGGAAGAAGGGCACGTACGCGACGCCGTCGGGGGCGAGCCGGTCGATGAGCTTGTCGTCGTGGCGGTGGGCGAGGTTGTACATGTTCTGCACGCACACGATCGGCGCGATGCTCTGTGCTTCGGTGACCTGCTCCTCGGTGGCGTTGCTGACCCCGAGGTGGCGGATCAGGCCCTGCTGCTGGAGTTCGACGAGCGTCTCGAACGCCTCGGCGAGCGAGCCGGGCTGGGGACCTTCGGCGTTGCCGAGTCGGAGGTTGACCAGGTCGAGTACGTCGAGCCGGAGGGACTTGAGGTTGTCGTGGACCTGGCGGCGCAGATCTTCGGGTCGCCGGGCCGGAGGCCAGCCACCCTGTTCGTCGCGGGTCGCGCCCACCTTGGTCACGATGTGCAGCGACTCGGGATAGGGGTGCAGTGCCTCGCGGATCAACTCGTTGGTGACGCGCGGCCCGTAGGCGTCGCTGGTGTCGATGTGGGTGATACCGACGTCGACCGCTTCACGCAGAACGGCCAGGGCACCCTCGCGATCGGCGGGCGGCCCCATGACCCATGGGCCGGCCAGTTGCATGGCGCCGTAGCCGAACCGGGTGACGGTCAGGTCGCCCAGAGTCCAGGTGCCGCCGGGAAGAGAGGGGGAGGGTGTGCTCATTTTGTTGCCTTTCGTCGTGCACTTGGGGGGTGGCGCCTGCTGCCTCCCTGCATCAGCATTGGAGAGAAACTTCCTGTCGGGAAGTAGGCACTTGGGAGTGCGTAACCCACCCATTGGTGAGAGGTGCGATCAGTGACGACGATGAAGGCGGCCCAGAAGAGGGCTCAGGCCAAGGTGGAGTACAACGCGTTCCTTGCAGGGTGCCCCAGTCGGCAGCTGCTCGACCGGATCTCGGACAAGTGGGTCGTCCTGATCTTGTGTGCGCTGGGCGGCGACAACAGCGCTGGCCAGCCCGGTGCAGCACACGCAGACGCTCCGAAGGCGATGCGTTACTCCGAGATCTCTCGTCTTCTGGCCGGGGTCAGCCAGAAGATGCTGACCCAGACGCTACGATCGCTGGAGCACGATGGTCTGCTCACCCGTACCGTGACGCCAACCGTCCCTGTCACCGTCGCCTACGAGCTGACCGACCTCGGCCTCTCGCTCCACCACATGACGCGCGGGCTCAGAAACTGGGCGCAGGCGCACATGGCCGAGGTCCTCGCAAACCGCGAGAACTACGACTCTCGCACCTCCTGACGACTCACATCCAACCGTCCAACAGCTCCACATTCTCGGCGCTACACCCTCAACTGCGAAGAGCCATCAACGTCCGGCAACCGTCTATGACTGGGCGCTCGAGCGCGCAACGGCTTCACAAGTCTTCGAACGAAGAATGCTGGGGGTCAAGGGGTCGCAGGTTCAAATCCTGTCGTCCCGACGGTGAAGTCGGATGTTTCCGCAGCTCAGGGGCACTCTTAGGAGTGCCCCTGACGCGTGTTTGGGAGCAAACTGGGAGCCCTCATCGCTCCCAATTGCTCCCACCGCTCCCAGTCGCCGTCGTCGGCGTCAATTGATGTTGACCGCCGATCGCCCGATCCGGTCGAGATGGTCATGCCCCTCGTCCGGCGGGCCTGCTGCTCCCAGCTTTTATTGGTCAAGGGGTCGATTTGCTCCCAGAGCCTCAAAGGGGGTCGCGTGAAGGGGCGACCCCTTGTCTGATTTCGGTGTCCCCTTGACGGCGAGGGCTCCATGTCTGGGTGGGCAATTCATCAAGAAGTTGAACGCGGTTCCGGGGTGCTGTGCAGGTCGGAGGGGCTGCCGACGGGGTGCTGGTGTTCTCGTGCGTCCCCTTGTCGGCGAGGGAGTGGAGGTAAGCGGCGATTACGGGATGTAGGGGGCGTTTACCAACCATGCCCTGGTGCGCGCAGGCGCCCTCGTTGGATTCACCGCCCGCCGAGCATGCGGACGTAGCCTCACGCTCAGCTCCGGGCGCCGGCAACGGTGCGACCAGCTGTCAGCGGTGGATCTTCGCGCACGGCGTGTCATCGGTCTTGTTGAACTCGATGCACAGCCAGGCGCCATGGCGGAACGTCCGGCCTTTCAGGCAACCAGTCCACGTACGTTGGAGAACTTCGTCATTCCGGCAGAGACAGGGGTCGCATCCTTCCACGTGGTGATGTCGTTCCGGACTCCCGGGTGCACCGGGTACAGGCGGGCTCGAACGCCTGTACCGTGGCTGTCCATCCAGCCTGCCCTTGCCGGAATCCTCGTCCGGGCAGGTCATGCGGCATGTTCGTACTCGTGGAGAATGCCGCCAAGGCGATCGCGTCTTGGTACCTCGAGGCCGGCGATCTGGTCCGGATCGGCGATCGGCGGGGACAACGGGTTCAGCGGGCGGACATTCGCGATGCCCTGGTGGGGCCGGTGCAAATTGTAGAAACGCTCGAACTCCCGCAGGGCGTGGAGCAGATGCCACTGATTCCAGATCAAGGTCCGGTCCAGCAGCTCGCGCCTACAGGTCTGCACCCACCTTTCCATGATCGAGTTCATCCTCGCCATCCGGACGCCGCTGAGCACGACCTCGATCCCCGCATCGGCGAGGACCGCGTCGAACAGGGCAGGGAACTTCCCGTTCCGGTCCCGGATCAGGAACCGCGCCCGGCAGCCGGCGTCCTCGAGATCCATGACCACGTTCTTGGCGGCCTGCGCCACCCACGAGGCAGTCGGATGCGCGGTCGCGCGCGCCCAGGACCCGGATCCGTCGGCTGGCGTGCTCGATCATGGCAAGCACGCACAGCCGCGCCCCGGACAAGGTGACCGTTTCCAGGAAGTCGCAGGCCAGCAGGGCATCGGCCTGGGAGCGCCGGAACGCGGCCCAGGTGCTGGAGGCCCGCTTGGGCGCCGGGTCGATCCCGGCCTCCCGCAAGATCTGCCAGACCGTGGAGGCGGCGACCTTCACGCCCAGAACGAGCAGTTCGCCGTGCACCCTCCGGTAGCCCCACGTGGGATTGTCCCGTGTCAGGCGCAGCACCAGGCCCTGGACGGAGTGGACGGTCCGCGGTCTGCCCGGGTGCTTCGGCCGCGAGGCGGCAGCGTGGCGGCGCGCCACCAGGTCGCGATGCCAGCGCAACAGCGTGTCCGGACGCACCAGCAGGCGCAGCCTGCGCAGCACATCCATCGGGAGGCGGTGGAGCAGGGCTGCCAGGAGGGCCCGGTCACTCGGGGTGAACCGCACCCTCTGCCCACCGAGTTGACGCTCCAGTACCGAGAGTTGGTGACGCAGGGCCAGGATTTCTGTGTCCTTCTCTCGAAGGCTCATCGGCAGCAGGCGTAGTAGGGCGAACGCGTTCGACACGGTCAGGTAGGCGAGTCGCAACAGTACGGTTGATCAGCATGCCGCGGCGACCCACAGCCGCGCGAGGGCATCGGCTCTGAGCGACAGCCTCGAGGTCCGGTACACCCCGCACATAGGCTCCCACCAGGCCGGATGGGTTTCGGCCAGGGCAACGTCGTCGACCCATCCCTGCACGCATACCGCACGACAACGGCCTGACGCGCTCGCGCCCTCGCAGCCCGACCACGACCGGTCGGGCTGCGAAGGCGTCGCGTCACATCGCCCTGAAGGGCGAGCCGCGCGGCGGGAGCGGCGGGCAGTGGCCGTGGACTCGCAGAAGGCCGCGCCCTGATTCCGGCGTCCCCGGCATAGCGCCACCGCCATTTTTGTCTTGACAGGAGAGACAAAAATGGCGCATTTGTCTCTCGATGCATGCCAAGTGTACTGTTCTGGGGAACGAAGCGGTTGAGCTGTGGTCGGCCGCTCAGCGTGAACACCTGCAGTACGACGCGTAAGGCGCTATCGGCCTGAACCGGTGTGAAAGGTGAAGGAACAGCGTGGAAGAGCAGCAGCCCGCCAAGGCATATATCAACGAGTCGTTGGAGGCAGGCCTGCGCCTGCTGCGTCTGTTTCCCACCGACCAAGCCATGACCGTCACTGACGCGGCGAAAACGCTGGATGTGGCCCGGTCGACCGCGCACCGGCTGCTCGTCACGCTGGAAGCGCAGGGGTTCCTCACGAGGAAAACGCCCGGCCGCGGCTACGTCGCGGGCCCCGAGCTGGCTCGTCTCAGCGCACCTGCGGGATTCGACGACGTGACGCGGGCGCGGTCGGGGACCGTACTCGACGACGCGTGGTCCCGCACTCAGGAGACGGTTCAGACCGTCGCGCTGATCGGCAGTCAGACGATCATCACCAGCGGGCGCCAGTCCCCGCACGAGGTCCGGGTGGCCCTGGAGATCGGGCGCACCTTTCCCGCGCACGCCACGTCAGGCGGCAAGCTGCTGCTCGCGCAGCTGACGGACGAGCAGGTCTGTGCGCTCTACCCGGAGGAGACCCTGCCTGGACTCACCCCGCGCACCATCACCTCCCGAGCGGAGCTGCTCGACGAGCTGTCCGTCACTCGCGAGCAGGGATACGCGTTCAGCCGCGGCGAGTCCATCAACGGCATGCACTCGGTGGGAGTCCCACTGGGTGGCCCCAGTTGGCGCACCAGGCTGGCCCTCATGGCCTGCGCGCCCGCTGATCGCGGCGACGACGCCGCGCTCGTTCGGTGGGCGGAAGAACTGCGGCGCTCCGCTGCCCTGTTCCGGGGCAAGCGAAGCTGACGCCGAAATCGACACGAGATACGGAGGAGCATGACAACCGGAGGCCATAAGCCGGGCCGGTGGATACGCCGTCACTTTCACGGCATCGGATACATACTGATCATTCTGCTCGTGGGCGCGAACATGCCCAGCCCGCTGTACGGCGCGTACCGTGAAGAATTCGGTTTCTCGCCCGTGACGCAAACACTCATCTTCGCGGTGTACGCCGCAGCTCTTGTGCCGGCCCTGCTGGTGTTCGGGCCGCTGTCGGACGCCATCGGGCGCCGCCCCGTTCTCGCGACAGCGCTTCTGTTCGGCGCCCTCGGCGCCACCTTGATGGCCTGCGCCGATTCCACGCCTTGGCTGTTTGCCGGCCGGATCGCTCATGGCCTGTCCGTCGGCACCTGTTCGGCGGCCGGCGCCGCGGCCCTGGTCGAGCACGAACCGGACGGAGACCACAGCAAGGCCGGAACCGCGGCGACGGCGACTACGGCCGTGGGTGCTGCGCTCGGCCCTCTGGGAGCAGGCGCCCTCGCCCAGTACCTACCGCACGGCTTCGTCCTGCCCTACCTGGTGTATCTGTGCACCCTGGTGCCCGGCCTCGTGGCTGTCGTCGTCCTGCCTGCGTCGGGACGATACCGCCGCGGCACCCGGCCGAAGGTGCGGATAGCGCTGCCGCGCGTACCGCACACGGTCCGCACTGCCTTTGGCGTCGGCGTCTCGACGTCAGCTGTCTCATGGGCGGTCGTGGGTCTGTTCCAGGCTGTCGTGCCGTCGTGGATCACCGAGCTGCTCGGTGCCGACAACCTGCTCGTGGGCGCGTCCGCCGCAGCTCTGATCATGATCTGCTCGGCCGCCACACAGCTCAGCGTCCGGCGGATGTCGCATCATCTCGGACAACGCCTGGGGCTTCTGCTGCTCATCGTCGGCATGCTGAGCCTCCTCGTGGTGAATCAACTCCAGTCGTTGCCACTGCTCTTCATGGTCACTGCAGTGACAGGCGTCGGCCACGGCCTGGCCTTCTCCGGAGGCATGCAACAGATCAACGGCGCCCTGGTGACCGAAGCGCCCGAGGTGCGTGGGACGGTGCTCGCCGCCTTCTACACCATCACCTATGCGGGCCTCGGCCTTCCCATCATCGCGGTCGGGCTGCTTGTCACCTTGCAGGGGATGGCGGCAGCCGTGGTCGAGTTCTCGCTCGCCGCTGCGGTGGCCTGCGCCGTCATCATGATCGCTAATCGGCGGGTGATCAGGCGGTCTTCGTCCCGCCTGGTACTGAGCTCGCCGACCGCGAGCGGAACGCACGCCGCACCGGACTCTGGCCGGCGGCCCTCATTCCAGGCAGCCGGTGCAGAAGCTGTCGCACCGACCGGGGAGACCGGCACGCAGGTGGCCGACCCGAAGCCCGGGCACGGCCCAGCCTGTTGAGACAGCGGACCACGCTCCACCAGGGCTCAACAGGGGCCACAAGGAAACAAGTCCGCTGAAACACGGTGGACGAGACGCCGCCACGGCCCCACTGGGGGCCACGAGGAAAGGAGAGAGAAGTGAGCAGGTTTACCGGACGGACCGTCCTGGTGACGGGGGCCGCCGGAGGACTCGGCCGTGCGGTCGCCCACCGGTTCGCTGCCGAAGGGGCCACCGTCATGGCCGTCGACGTCAATGGTGCGGCTGCCGAAGAGGCCGCACGCGCCATAGCCTCCGAGACTGGAGCCCAGGTCGAGTCGGCCGAGGCAGACATCACCTCCGAGTCCGCGCTGCTAAGCCTCCGCGAGACCGTCCACGACCGCGTCGGGCCGGTCGACACGATCGCCAACGTCGCGGGGATCCTCAGTCGGCTGCAGATGGCCGATCTGGACGGCGACGCCTTTCGCAAGGTCCTCGACGTGAACCTGACCGGCACGTACCTGGTCACGCGCGTCTTCTCGGAGGACCTCGTCGCTCGCGGCTGGGGCAGGGTGATCAACACCGCGTCCATCGCCGCCACCCGCGGTTACGCCTTCCCTGCCTATGGCGCGTCCAAGGCGGGCGTCGTCAATCTCACCAAGTCGCTGCTGCTGGACTTCTGGGGCACCGGCATAACGGTCAACGCAGTCTGTCCCGGAGCGATGGAGACCCCGATGCTCGACCAGACGAACCGCGAGAACTTCCAGCGGAAGACGCCCACGGCCCGCATCGTCACGCCCACAGAAGTCGCGGCCGCGTTCGCATTCCTCGCCAGTGATGAAGCGTCCTCGATCAACGGCCAGGCGCTGGTGGTCGACGGCGGCGCTACGGAGGTCTTCAACTGGTACGGGTGAGGCAGGATGTGCGACCTCATCCGAGGCTGCCATGCCCAACTTCACACATGCCGTCGTCTGGCCTGGTGGGCGGCGGCATGTGTGCTCCGACCTGGCGCATACGCAGGTGGATGCCGTGGGTTCACACGTGGGTGTCACTGTTGCCGGACGGCCCCCTCGGCTCGCAGTCTCAGTCTGAAGCGGGGAGACGCTCAAGCACGGAACGGCTGCTTCACCCACCCATCTTGATCCCAGTTGGAGACCTGATGGGCACGCCCGTGGAGCTCCTGGAAGTTCCACTGCCCGCCGACTTCATGAACGTGTCCTGGTAATCGACATCGAGAATCACGGCATCCCGCTCCGCGGGATCATCCGTGCGCACGATGGTGCACAGGCAGAGCAGCCGCAAGTGCCCGGTGGCCGAGGCCCCGTTCGAGGAAAGCTGCACCTAATGGTTGATGCGGAGTGAGAGCCCAGGGATTCGCTGCGGGAGCGTCTCGGAGGGGGTGTTGATCTAGGGCATGAATCGGAAGTGGATCAAGTCGTAGTGGCGAGTTCGACGAGGTGCCGGGCTGTGCCAGCAGGATCGATGATCTGATGGAGGTGTGCACCGGGCAGGTGTGCCACACGCCAGCCGCGTTCGCGCGCTTCGGCGGCAAGGTCGTTATACGGAGGGCCGAACAGCAAGTAGGAGCAGGGATGGTCATCCCAGCCGTCGGGGACCGGGATGTGCTGTTCGTAGTAGGACAGCGGCAGGGTGGGCTGCTCCTCAATGACTGTCTGTCGCATCGTCGGATCGGAGAACATGGGTGCGACGTCTGCCTCGTCCCACCAGTCTGTCCAGCGCGGCAGCCTGCCGTTCACAGCCATCGGGCGGAGGAACTCCAGCACCTCGGGTGATGCGACAGGGGTCGGTCCGCCGGCCGGCAGCGCGGCATCGACGAAGATCGAGCTGGTCACCGGATGGTCGAGGCCCGAGCGAATCGCCGGGAGAAACAAGCCTGCGTTGCTGTGTGCCACCAACGTGAGAGGGCTGTGGGCCGGGACCTGCCGGAGGTCGTCGCGGACGGCAGTGACGATGCGGGGCCAGAAGGGCGGAGCGCCGGCGCCTATGTGCAGCAGGGACGGCACCCGTACCTGGTATCCCGCCGCCGTCAGGTGTTCGGCCACAGGGCGCCAGGTCGAGGGACCTACGGAAGGACTGTGCACGAGAACGAAGATCGGCTGCATGTGACGATCCTGTCGCCCATGCCATCGGAGCCGCGACACGCTTGGCTGACAGCAGAACGGTGAGCTTCGAAGAAACCCATGCGCCGCCACAGTAGGCCGGTCACAACCATTCGTTGATGGCGGCGACGAGGACGGTGGCTTCGTAGCGGACCGCGAGCTTGTCGTATCGCGTGGCCACGGCCCGATTCCTCTTGAGGCGGTTGATGCCGCACTCGACCGCGTGCCGAGCCTTGTAGTCCTGCGGGGCGAACTTCGGCGGCCGGCCGCCGCGCGGACCGCGTTTTTGCGGTTGCGGGCCTGGTCGGCCTTGTCCGGGATGGTGCAGCGGATCCCGCGCCGCCGTAGGTAGGCGCGGTTCTTGCGGGAGGCGTACGCCTTGTCGGCGCGCACGCGATCGGGCCGGGCGCGGGGCCTGCCCGGCCCGAGACGCGGGACACGGACCTTGTTCAGGACGGGCTCGAACTGCGGGGAATCGCCGCGCTGCCCGGCCGTGATCACGATCGACATGGGCTTCTGGCCCTGTTCGACGGCCAAGTGCAGCTTGATGGTCAGGCCGCCGCGCGAGCGGCCGAGCCCGTGGTCGTCCGGCTCGACGGTGACGCCGCCGGGCGGCTCCTTCTGCAGCTCCCCCTTTTCCTCGCACCGGCGGCGTGCTGGTGGGCCCGGCACACCGTGGAGTCGACGTTGATGTCCCAGGTGATCAGCTCTTTCGCGTCGGCCCAGGCCTGGAGTTCGGTGAAGATCCGATGCCAGGTGCCGTCCCGTTGCCACCGGGCTCCACCATGGTCCGTACGGCGGCGGAGTCGACGACGGAGCCAGGGAGCACCAGCACTTTGCCGCCGTGCGCGGACAGTTCGGCCTCGAGGCTGTCGAGACACGAAGGCGCGGGGGCCTCGTTCCAGCGGGGGTAAGTCAGGCCGACCACGGCGGCCTCCAGGACGGCGGGGTGTTCGTAAAGGACCCGTTCGACCTCGGGCGTGGCGATGTTCTCGCCGCCGGAGACGATCATGTCCTTTTTGCGGTCGCCGATGAAGAGGAAGCCGTTCTCGTCGACGTGCCCGATGTCCCTGGTGTGCAACCAGCCGTCCTTGAGCGCTGCGGCCGTGGCCTTCTCGTCGCGCCAGTAGCCCGCGGAGCCCTTCAGGCCGCGCAGCGTGATCTCGCCCAGTGGGCCGGCCGGGACCTCGTTGCCAGTGTCGTCGACGATCCTGACCCGGGTGTGCGGCACGGGCCGGCCGACCGAACCCAGCTTGGACGGTGCGTGCTCCGGTCGACGAAGGCGTCGCCCGAGACGGTCTCGGTCAGTCCGCCGGCGTCGGGACTTGGTTACGTAATTCGGGCTGCCGAGGCGCCGACCAGGCCGATGGGGCGGGCGCCGGATCTCCTGCGGCGCTCAGCCGGCGGCTGACGCCTCTGTGCCTTCCTGGGTCTCATCCCCGCCCTTGTAGGCGAGGAAGTCGTCGACCATCCGGTGGAACAGGGTGGCAAGCTGCCGCAGTTCCTCGGGCGAACACCCGGCAAGCGCCCCCGCCATACTCCGGCGACTGGCGTCGCGGACGCGCTCGACGGCGTCGCGGCCGAGGGGGGTGAGCTGGATGAGCTGCGCGCGGCGGTCATCGGGGTCGGGGACGCGGGTCAGGTAGCCGGCCTTCTGCAACTGCTGCACTTGCCGGGTGACATGGGACGCCTCCACAGCCAGCCGACCGGCCAGCTCGCTGGGGCGGAGAGGCTCGGCGTCGTCGACCTGCCGCAGGAGCGCCACGGCCGCACGGTCGAGCGGCACTCCGGCCCGGGCCACGAGGCGGTCGTGCTCCCGGACCCGGCTGGTCAGGTACGTGATGCGGCTGAGGGCTTGTTCGACCACGTCCATCGAGACGGGAGTGGTTGTTCGTAGCGCTGCGGTCATGTTTCACATTCTATATTACTTGCTTGACTAAAGCAATTATTGGTGTGCTGACTCAAGTAATTGAACTGTAGCCTCGTCGTGCTGCCCGCAGGCGATACTGCACGGCGCTCACTTCGCGGAGTGAGCGGTTCATGCGGAGTTCGGCAAGGGGCGCGGTGGCGCGGCGGGCGAGGCGGACGTCGGGGTCGGTGCCAAGGAGGACGTCTCGCATGGCGCGGGTGAGGGCGTACGACAGGCCGTGGGCTTCGCTGCCCTGCCATTTGGCGATGCCGCCGTCCTCGACGGGCTCGACGAAGGCACGGCGTCGGGCCCCGATGTCAGAGCACGAGGCGCAGCACGTCCGCCAAGCCGCGCTCACCGGTGCGGTGTTCCGCCGGCAGGATGTAGGTGCGCAGGCCGCAGGCGGTCGCGCCGCCGTCGCGGACCGGATTGTCGCCGACCATGAGGGTGGCGCGGGGGTCCGCGCCGAGGTCGGCGCAGGCTTTGAGGAACAGCTGCGGGTCGGGCTTTTCGCGGCCCTGCTCGTAGGAGATGACGCAGGTGTCGATCAAAGCGTCCAGCCCGTGGTGGGCGAGGTGGGTGCGCAGGTCCCAGGCGAAGTCACTGACGATGGCGATGCGCAGTCCGCGCTCGCGCAGGGCACGCAGGACCGGTTCGGTGTCGGGATAGGGGGCCCAGGCGTCCGGGGCGATGAGTTCCCGGTAGGCCGCATCCTCCACGCCGCGCAGGAAGTCCACCTGCTCCCACCATCCCCGCATGGCGCGGCGGTGCTGTTCGGCAGAGAGGTCCCGGCCTTCCTGGAGGGCGACGACGGAGGGCAGCAGGAAGGCGGCGCGCAACTGGTCGGAGATCTCGGCCACCGCGCCGGGCTCGTCCAGCACGGCGAGGCGGCCGGAGGCGGCGCCGACCCGGCGCAGCCACGTCTCCAGGTCGATCATCTGGAAGATGGTGTTGCTGAAGTCGAACAGCACGGCCTGGACCGGGGGCACGGGCGCGGCGATCTCGACGTCGCTGGGGCGGTAGGCGCTCGGTGTTTCGAACAGGGTATGGATCACAGGGAGGGCTCTTCGGGTTCGATCGTCTCGACGGGGACTCCGCGGCCGCTTATGGCCGCGAGTTCCGCCTCGGGGGTGCCGGTGTCGGTGATGACGGCGTGGTAGTCGGCCACGGTGCCGTAGGCGTACGTGGCGGTCTTGCCGAACTTCGAGTGGTCCGCCAGGAGCAGCGCCTGTTCGGCGGAGGCGAGCATGGCCAGCTTCACCTCGACGTAGTCGTTCAGGGGGTGGAACAGGCGGCCTTCCAGGACGGCGGTGGCGGACATCAGGGCGAGGTCGGCCCGGATCTGGGACAGGGCGCGGGTGACGGTGGGACCGGTGCAGGAGTTGAAGTCGCCCCGGTAGTGGCCGCCCAGCAGGGTGACGGTCACGCCGGGCGCGGAGCCGAGGCGCTGCGCGAGGCCGATGGAGTTGGTGACGACGTGGAGCTGGTCCAGCTCGGCCAGCGCGGGGACCAGGGGGAACAGGGTGGTCGAGTCGTCCATGAGTAGCGTGCTGCCCGGCCTGATCCGGTCGGCGACGGCCGCGCACAGCGCGTTCTTGGCCGCGAGGGCGCTGTTCTCCCGGAAGCGGGTGGCGGTCTCCATGGTGAGGGCGGGGAAGGCGACGGCGCGCCCGCGCTCCTTGCGCAGCAGATGGCGCCCGGCGAGGTCGTCCAGGTCCCGGTGCATCGTCATCAGACTGACGTCGAAGTGCCGGGCGAGGTCGTCGATGCGGGTCTTGCCGTGTTCGGCGACGTACTGCAGCACGGCCTGGCGCCGCTCCTCGACGGCGGCCTGTGACAGTCGCGTACGGGCGGTCACACGCCCCTCCTTCCCGGTCGCTCCGGTCTCGCAGTTTCCCACACGGGCCGGTGGAGGCCGGGGCCCGTCCGGCCCGCGGACCTCGGATCGGCCGTGTGGCGATGGCTGCGGCGTACGACCTGCATACCTGGGTGCATACCTGTGTGGCCGCGGGCCTACGGACCGTCCACCGTGACCAGCACCTTGACCTGCTCGGGGTCGACGGATGCGGCGAACGCCTTGGCGGCGTCCTCCAGCGGGTAGGTGGCGGTGACGATCTCGGCGGTGTCGACGGCGCCCGAGGCGATCAGGGACATCGCGGTGCGGTAGTCCTCGCCCGTGTACATCAGGGTGCCCTCGATGCGGATCTCCCGGTCCTGGACCAGGTCCAGACGGATCGGGGTCGTGCCGGCGGCGCCCACGCCCACCACCACGATGTGGCCGCCCTTGGCCACCAGGTCGGTGGCCTGGGCCATGGACTGCTCCCGGGACACGCAGTCGAAGACGACGTCGACCGCACCGCCGAGCGCCGCGTGGGCCTGCTGGACCAGGTCGGGGGCGTCGGCGGGCAGGGCCGTGTCGGCGCCTAGGCGCAGCGCCCTCTCCCGCTTGCCGTCCAACAGGTCGGTGACGGCGATCCGGGCGGCGCCGGCGTGCCGGGCGGCGAGGAGGGTGAGCAGGCCGATGGGGCCGGCGCCGAGTACGGCCACCGTGCGGCCGGTGAGGTCACCGGCCTTCGCCACGGCGTGCACCGGTGTGGCCAGGGGCTCGACAAGGGCGGCCTCGATGTCGGTCATGCCGTCGGGTACGCGGTGGACGCGGTCGGCCGGGATGGTGAACAGGTCGGTCATGGCGCCGGGCGTCTGGCAGCCGAAGACCTCCAGCTCCTGGCAGATGTTGTAGCGGCCGGAGCGGCACTGGGGGCACCGGCCGCAGTACAGGTTGGGTTCGATGATCACCCGGTCGCCGGGAGCGAAGTCCTCGGCTCCCTTCCCTGCCGCGGCGACGACGCCTACCGCCTCGTGACCGGGGCGGTAGGGCAGGTCGATGAAGGGATGGTGGCCGGCCGCCGCATGGGTGTCGGAGCCGCACACGCCGACGACCGTGGTGCGTATCAGGAGTTCGTCGTCCCCGGGGACGGGGGCGGACACGTGCTCGATGGTGATGTCGTCGAGGGAGCGGACGAGTACGCGGCGGATCTGCTGGGTCATGGTGGCGGAGTTCCGTTCGGTTCGGGCGTTCACGCGGTGGCGAGGCCGGGCTGGATCTGGATCTTGCGGCCGATGCCCGCCTGGAAGCGGGCGATCGCGTCCGGGAACGCCGCCAGGGGGAGGCGGTCGCTGATGAAGACGTCCGGGTCGATGACTCCGGTGGCGAAGAGGTCCGCGGCGCGTTCGAAGCTGTGCAGGACGGCCATGGAGCCGGTGATCGTGATCTCCTGGTTGTAGATGCGGTACGGCGAGATGGTGGCCGTCGTCGCGTAGTCGGAGACC
>NZ_JBSFWK010000021.1:0-126667 GCF_053594815.1 Streptomyces sp. NPDC002577
GCGCCCGGCTTGCATCGGTTCATGACGATTGACATTTACTGGCAATCCGGGGCGAGCCGGGTGGTCGGAGCAAGATCTTCATCGGCCTCCTAGGCGATCCCTTCGGGGATCGCCTTCTTGATGGCCGGAGCCAGGCCGACGAGGACCGTGGAGGTGTCCCACTCGGTCGGCACGCTGACCTCGACGTACGCGCTGCGATTGGCGGTGGTGAAGCGGTACGACCCGTCGTCCTGCTTCTCCATCAGCCAGTCGACGCCGTTGACGCCGCCGGCGACGGCATCCGGGTCGCCGCCTTCTGCCACCTTCGGATCGATCATCTTCGGAGGCTGCTCGACACCGCAGCGCAGTATGATCGCCGGGCTTCCCCAGCCCGCGGTCAGCGCGGAGGCGGGCTCGGGATCATTGCGGCTCTGACCGTCCACCTTCGACGGCAGTGCCTTGTCCAGGTTCTGGCACAGCTTGGTGACCTTCGTACCCGGGCGGGGAACCGTGGCGCGGGCGCCATCGTCGCTTGAGGAGCAGCCCGCGGCGGCGATCAGCAGTGCGAGAGCGGGCGGTCCTATGAAGATGCGGGGCCGGTGACGGAAGATGTTCACCGGCCAAGGGTAGACGGGGGCTAGAGGTGCACGACGGGGCAGGTCAGGGTGCGGGTGATGCCGTCCACTTGCTGGACCTTCGCGACCACCATGCGACCGAGGTCGTCGACTGTGTCTGCTTGCGCTCGCACGATCACGTCGTACGGTCCGGTCACGTCCTCGGCCTGGATCACCCCCGGGATCTTGGAGATCGTTTCGGCGACGGTCGAGGCCTTGCCGACCTCCGTCTGGATCAGGATGTACGCCTGTACCACGGAACCTCCAGGGCGGCCACGAGGATCATGTGGAGAGAAGAGACGCCACGGTATCGCGTCGCTGCTCGCTGCGGCGAGACCCGCGGAGGCTGTGGCGTGCACACCGGTGGTGCACGGACAGCACAGGTGGGCGGACATGTCGACGGTACCCAGGGCGGTGACGGACCGCGACCGCACCAGGAACGCAGGGACGGGGCTTTCGGAGTGAACGGGGCTTTCAGCATGAAAGGGCAAGGTGAGACACGGTGAAGGGAACCGTGGGCGAGCTGGGGGAGTTCGGGCTCATCAGGGAGCTCACCTCGCGGCTCACCACCACCCCCGCAGTGCGGCTCGGGCCGGGCGACGACGCGGCGGTGGTGGCGGCACCGGACCGCAGGGTGGTGGCGAGTACGGACGTCCTGCTGGAGGGACGGCACTTCCGCCGCGACTGGTCCACCGCGTACGACGTCGGCCGTAAGGCCGCGGCGCAGAACCTCGCGGACATCGCCGCCATGGGCGCCGTACCGACCGCACTGCTGCTCGGCCTGGTCGTCCCCGCCGAGCTCCCGGCCGCCTGGCCGGTCGAGCTGATGGACGGGCTGCGGGACGAGTGCCAGGTCGCGGGCGCCGCCGTGGTGGGCGGCGACGTCGTACGCGGCGACACCATCACCGTCGCGATCACCGCGCTCGGCGACATGCGGGGCCACGAGCCGGTGACCCGCGCCGGAGCGCAGCCCGGTGACGTGGTCGCCGTGACGGGCTGGCTCGGCTGGTCCGCCGCCGGGTACGCCGTGCTGTCCCGCGGCTTCCGCTCGCCCCGCGCCTTCGTCGAGGCCCATCGCCGCCCCGAGCCGCCGTACCACGCGGGCCCGGCGGCCGCCGGGCTCGGCGCCACCGCGATGACCGACGTCAGCGACGGCCTGATCGCCGACCTCGGGCACATCGCCGAGGCCGGCAAGGTGCGCATCGACGTCCGCTCCGCCGCGCTCGACATCCCCTCGCAGATGAACGACATCGGGCAGGCCGTCGGCGTCGACCCGCTGCAGTGGGTGCTCACCGGCGGCGAAGACCACGCCATCGTGGCGACCTTCCCCCCGGACGTGAAGCTGCCGGCCCGCTGGAAGGTGATCGGCGAGGTGCGGGGCCCGTCGGCCATGCCCCATGTGACGGTGGACGGGGCGCCCTGGACCAGCACGGGAGGCTGGGACCACTTCGGGGACATCGAGGGCGGCCGGTAGCGTTCGTCCCATGGACACACCACCCCGGGCGCTTCCTCGGGTGCTCACCGTCGCCGGGTCCGACTCCGGTGGCGGGGCGGGCATCCAGGCGGACCTGAAGACGATGCTCGCCCACGGTGTGCACGGTATGAGCGTGGTCACCGCCGTGACGGCGCAGAACTCCCTCGGCGTCCAGGGCTCTTGGGAGCTGCCCGCCGCGGCCGTGCGCGCCCAGTACCGCAGCGTCGTCGACGACATCGGCGTCCAGGCCGTCAAGACCGGCATGCTGTCGTCGGCCGAGCTCGTGGAGACCGTCGCCGAACTCCTTAACGACACGGACGCCCCGGTGGTCGTCGACCCCGTCGGCATCTCCAAGCACGGCGACCCGCTGCTGGCCGAATCCGCGCTCGACTCGGTGCGTACGAAGCTGCTGCCGGCCGCGACCGTGGCCACCCCGAACCTCGACGAGGTGACCCAACTCACCGGAGTGCGCGTCGGATCGGAGGACGACATGCGGCGCGCGGCGGCCGCGGTTCTCGCGTACGGACCGCGCTGGGTGCTGATCAAGGGCGGCCATCTCACCGGTGAGCCGGCGGACGCGGTGGACCTGCTGACGGACGGCTCGGAGGAGCACTGGCTGCGCGCCCCGCGGCTCGACAACCGGCATACGCACGGCACGGGCTGCACCCTTGCCAGCGCGATCGCGTCGGGACTCGCGAAAGGACAGCCGGTACCGGAAGCGGTCGCGGCGGCCAAGGAGTACGTCACCGGGGCGATCGCCGCCGGGTTCGCGCTGGGGCGCGGGATCGGGCCCGTGGATCACGGCTGGCGGTTCAGGGCCCAGCCGACCGGTACGCGATGGCCAACCGGTACGCGCTGCCGGTGAGTTCGCGCCCGAAGCTCGGGCCCGAAGCGGACGGCCGAGCTGTGCGCGGGCATGCAAAGAGCCGGTCCCACCAGAAGGTGGAACCGGCTTCGCAGCAACCAGCGAGGTGGCCGCGCTAGCACTAACGTCAGCGCGAGACCTTGCCGGCCTTGATGCACGAGGTGCAGACGTTGAGCCGCTTCGGCGTCCGACCGACCACGGCACGCACGCGCTGGATGTTGGGGTTCCAGCGACGGGACGTACGGCGGTGCGAGTGGGAGATGTTGTTGCCGAAGCCCGGCCCCTTGCCGCAGACGTCGCAGTTGGCAGCCACGGGTCACTCCAAAGACTTCAGATGCACTTACGGTTGAAACCCGGCATGCCGGGATCAGTGATCTGAGTGGCGTTGCCAGGGGTAATGGCCCGATACGTATCGGGCAACCTGAGCAGCATACAACGGCTGCCTCGGTACAACGAAACTACCATGGCCGGCCGGGTCTCCGTCCCAGGCCCCCCGGCCCACGCCCTCTTCCGGAAGGGGGCCGTCCGGGGTCTACGCTGCGTCCCATTCCCGCTGCTCGACGAGGAGGCGTAGGTGCCGCAGGTGCCGCAGAGGTTCGACGCTGTCGCTGTGCGCGCCTGGTGCAGTCTGGCCCTGGAGGCCCTCGGACGGGCCCGCGAGGAGATCGACGCGATCAACGTCTATCCGGTCGCGGACGGTGACACCGGCACGAACCTGTATCTGACCGTCGAGTCGGCCGCCCAGGCCGTCGAAGCGGCGTTCAGGGGCCTCGAACCGCAGCAGCCCTCCACGGCCGAGGCGATGCGCGCGATGGCCCACGGTGCGCTGCTCGGGGCCCGCGGCAACTCCGGCACGATCATGGCGCAGCTGCTGCGCGGAATGGCCCAGGTGCTGGCCGCGGGCGGCCAGCTTGCAGGGGCCGCAAGAAGTGAGGCGTCTCACGCCGACGGCTCCGGCCTGCGGCTCGCGCTGCGGCGGGCGGCGGAGTCCGCGTACGAGGCCGTGGCACACCCCGTCGAGGGCACCGTGCTGACGGTGGCGTCGGCGGCGGCGGACGCGGCCGACGGTGCCGACGGCGACTGCACGACGGTGGCGCGAGCCGCCTACAAGGGGGCGCTGGCGGCGCTCGACGCCACCCCCGGGCAGCTGGCGGTGCTCGGGCGGGCGGGCGTGGTCGATGCGGGCGGGCGGGGGCTCGTGGAGGTCCTCGGCGCACTCGTCCAGACCTTCACCGGGGAGCCGCCGACGCCTGCCGACGCGCTGCACGCGCGCGTGGGCGGCCTGTCCTCGACAGGGGCATGTTCGGAGGGACCCGGCAATGGGGGCGGCCCGGCGTTCGAGGTGATCTATCTGCTGGAGGCCGGCGACGCGGCCGTGGCCACGCTGCGCACCCGGCTCGACGCCCTCGGGGACTCGCTCGTCGTCGTCGGCGGCGACGGCCTGTGGAACGTCCACGTGCACGTCGACGACGCGGGCGCCGCCGTCGAGGCCGGTGTCGAGGCCGGGCGGCCGCACCGGATCCGCATCACGCACTTCGGCGCCGAGGACGCGCACTCGGCGTCCGTGGCCTTTGCCGCGCAGCCGTCCCGGGAGCGGGTGCAGCGCGCCGTCGTGGCCGTCGTGCCGGGAGAGGGCCTGCGGGACCTGTACGCCGACTGCGGCGCGATGACGGTGCCGGTGCGCCCGGGGGAGCTGCCCGCGAGCGGGGAACTCGTCGACGCGATCCGGCACGCCCACGCGCGCGAGGTGGTGCTGCTGCCCAACGACGCCGAGTTGCGTCACACCGCGGCGGCGGCAGCGGAGCAGGCCCGCTCGGAGGGCATGCGCGTCGCGCTGATCCCCACGCGCTCCGCCGTCCAGGGCATCGCCGCACTCGCCGTGCACGAGCCGGAACGCCGCTTCGACGAGGACGTCGTCGCCATGACCTCGGCCGCCGGGGCGACCCGGTACGCCGAGGTCGCCGTCGCCGAGCGGCAGTCGTGGACCATGGCCGGCATCTGCCAGGCCGGCGACGTGCTCGGCCTCATCGACGGCGATGTCGCCGTCATCGGCTCCGAGGTCGCGGCCGTCGCGGAGACGGTCCTCGACCGCATGCTGGCCGCGGGAGGCGAGATGGTCACGCTCGTCCTCGGCGACGGCGTGCCCGACGCCACGGCCGACGGCCTCGAACAGCACGTACGCGACCACCACCTGGCCGTCGACACGGTCGTGTACCGAGGCGGCCGGCAGTCGGCTCTGATGCTGATCGGCGTCGAGTAGGCATCGAGTAGGGAGCAAGCGCCGAGCAGGCCCGATTCCCCGGACCTCTTCGGCATTGTCAGTGCCGTGGTGTGCAATGGATCTCGTGCCCGTGCTCGAAGAACCCCTGAAGAAAGTGATCGGCCCCGCCACAGCGAAGGTGATGGCCGAGCACCTCGGCCTGCACACGGTCGGCGACCTGCTGCACCACTACCCCCGGCGGTATGCCGAGCGGGGTGAGCTGACGCGCCTCGCCGACCTCCCGCTGGACGAGCACGTGACGGTGGTCGCGCAGGTCGCGAGCGCCCGGATCCTCACGTTCAGAGGCGGCAGCGGCCAGCGGCTCGAGGTGGTCATCACCGACGGCAGCGGCCAGCTGCAGCTGGTCTTCTTCGGCAAGGGCGTCCACAAGCCGCACAAGGACCTGCTGCCCGGCACACGCGCGATGTTCGCGGGCAAGGTCTCCGTCTTCAACCGCAAGCTGCAGCTCGCCCACCCCGCGTACCAGCTGCTGCGCGGCGGTGAGGACGACGAGACCGTGGACTCGTGGGCGGGAGCGCTCATCCCGATCTACCCGGCCACGGCGAAGCTGGAGTCCTGGAAGATCGCCAAGTCGGTGGACACGGTGCTGCCCAGCGCGCAGGAGGCCGTCGATCCGCTGCCGCCCGCCCTGCGCGAGGGGCGCGGACTCGTCCCGCTCCCCGAAGCCCTGCTCAAGATCCACCGGCCGTCCACCAAGGCGGACATCGCGGACGCCCGCGCGCGTCTGAAGTGGGACGAGGCGTTCGTGCTCCAGGTCGCCCTGGCCCGGCGGCGGTTCGCGGACACCCAGCTCCCCGCCGTGCCCCGCAGGCCCAGCCCGGACGGCCTGCTCACCGCCTTCGACGCCCGGCTGCCCTTCACGCTCACCGAGGGTCAGCAGAAGGTCTCCAAGGAGATCTTCGACGACCTGGCCACCGAGCACCCGATGCACCGCCTGCTGCAGGGCGAGGTCGGTTCAGGAAAGACCCTGGTCGCCCTCCGCGCGATGCTCGCCGTCGTCGACGCCGGCGGCCAGGCGGCCATGCTCGCGCCCACGGAGGTGCTGGCCCAGCAGCACCACCGGTCGATCACCGAGATGATGGGTGAGCTCGCCGAGGGAGGGATGCTCGGCGGCGCGGAGCAGGCCACCAAAGTGATCTTGCTCACCGGTTCCATGGGCGCCGCGGCCCGCCGCCAGGCCCTGCTCGACCTGATCACCGGTGAGGCCGGGATCGTCATCGGCACACACGCCCTGATCGAGGACAAGGTGCAGTTCCACGACCTCGGCCTGGTCGTGGTCGACGAGCAGCACCGCTTCGGCGTGGAGCAGCGCGACGCCCTTCGAGGCAAGGGGCACTCCCAGGGGGAAAGGCGGACGCCGCACCTCCTCGTCATGACCGCCACACCCATCCCGCGCACGGTCGCGATGACGGTCTTCGGCGACCTGGAGACCTCGGTCCTGGACCAGCTCCCCGCCGGACGCTCGCCGATCGCCAGCCATGTCGTACCGGCCCAGGACAAGCCGCACTTCCTGGCGCGTGCCTGGGAACGCGTGCGTGAGGAGGTGGGCCAGGGTCACCAGGCGTACGTGGTGTGCCCGCGCATCGGCGACGAGGAGTCCGAGGCCAAGGGCAAGAAGAAATCGGCCGAGGACGAGGCGGAGAAGCGCCCGCCGCTCGCCGTCCTGGACGTGGCCGAGCAGCTCGCGCAGGGCCCCCTGAAGGGCCTCAAGGTGGAGATCCTGCACGGCCGTATGCCTCCCGACGACAAGGACGCCGTGATGCGCCGCTTCGCCGCCGGTGAGACGGACGTCCTGGTCGCGACGACGGTCATCGAGGTCGGCGTGAACGTCCCGAACGCCACCGCGATGGTGATCATGGACGCCGACCGTTTCGGCGTCTCCCAGCTCCACCAGCTGCGCGGCCGTGTCGGCCGCGGCTCGGCCCCGGGCCTGTGCCTGCTGGTCTCCGAGATGCCCGAGGCCAGCGCGGCCAGGGCTCGCCTGGGCGCCGTCGCTGCGACGCTGGACGGCTTCGAGCTCTCCCGTATCGACCTGGAGCAGCGCCGCGAGGGCGACGTCCTCGGCCAGGCCCAGTCCGGCGTCCGCTCGTCCCTGCGGGTGCTCACGGTCATCGACGACGAGGAGATCATCGCCGAGGCCCGCGAGGAGGCGGCAGCCGTCGTCGCCGGGGACCCGGAGCTCGAGCACCTCCCCGGCCTGCGGACGGCCCTGGACGCACTGCTGGACGAGGAGCGCGAGCAGTACCTGGACAAGGGCTGACGGAGCCGCACCCGGGCGGCGGCTGACAGAATGGAGGCACGGGGGCTGGGAAACTGAAGGCGTGACCAACGCGCACGTACTCCGACAAGGACAGAGATGACCCGCGTGATCGGCGGCCTGGCCGGCGGACGCCGCCTTGCCGTACCGCCGGGCAACGGCACCCGCCCCACATCCGACCGCGCGCGCGAGGGCCTCTTCTCCACCTGGGAGGCCCTCCTCGGCCCGCTCGACGGCGTCCGGATAGCCGATCTGTACGCCGGGTCGGGGGCGGTCGGCCTCGAGGCGCTGTCCCGCGGAGCCGCGCACGCCCTCCTCGTCGAGGCCGACGGCCGGGCCGCCCGCACCGTCCGCGAGAACGTGCGCACTCTGGGACTTCCGGGAGCAGACGTGCGTACCGGAAAAGCCGCCCAGATCATCGCGGGTCCGGCCCCGGCCGACCCCTACGACCTGGTCTTTCTCGACCCGCCGTACGCCGTCTCGGACGACGATCTTCGCGAGATCCTGCTCACACTCCGTACCGGGGGCTGGCTCGCCGCCGATGCCGTCGTCACCGTGGAGCGCAGCACCAGGGGCGGTGAATTCAGGTGGCCGGACGGTTTTGAAGCGATCAGGGCCCGTCGTTACGGCGAGGGGACCTTTTGGTACGGTCGCGCCGCCTCTACGTGCGAAGACGCACCATGACCGGACCGGAGAGCGAGGGAATTCAGTTGCGCCGCGCCGTCTGTCCGGGGTCGTTCGACCCCATCACCAACGGACACCTCGACATCATCGCCCGAGCCTCCAAGCTCTACGACGTGGTGCACGTCGCGGTGATGATCAATCAGTCCAAGCAGGGCCTGTTCACCATCGGGGAGCGGATCGAGATGATCCGCGAGGTCACCGCCGAATACGGCAACGTCGAGGTCGAGTCCTTCCACGGCCTCCTCGTCGACTTCTGCAAGCAGCGCGACATCCCGGCCATCGTCAAGGGCCTGCGAGCCGTCAGCGACTTCGACTACGAGCTGCAGATGGCCCAGATGAACAACGGCCTCACCGGCGTCGAGACGCTCTTCGTCCCCACCAACCCCACCTACAGCTTCCTGTCCTCCTCGCTCGTCAAGGAGGTCGCGACCTGGGGCGGCGACGTCTCCCACCTGGTGCCGCCGGTGGTCCTGGAGGCCCTCAAGAAGCGCCTCGGCAAGGACTGAGTTCCTGACAGTCCGTCACCCGGTGTCGGGCCGCGGGGGACTGCCCGTACAGTCACCTTGTCCGTCTTCAACACAGCTGTAGAGAGTGGCGAGCGCCCGGTGGACGTGCAGAAGAAGCTCGATGAGATCGTCGCGGCGGTCGGCAGCGCCCGCTCCATGCCCATGTCGGCCTCGTGCGTGATCAACCGCGCCGAGCTGCTCTCGATGCTCGAGGAAGTACGTCAGGCGCTGCCCGGCTCCCTCGCCCAGGCGCAGGAGCTCATCGGCGACCGCGAGCAGATGGTCGAGCAGGCCCGCCAGGAGGCCGAGCGGATCATCGAGGGCGCGCACGCCGAGCGTGGTTCGCTGATCTCCGGCACGGAGATCGCCCAGCGCTCGCAGGCCGAGGCCGAGCGCATCCTCGACGAGGCCCGCAAGGCGGCCGAGGAGGTCCGCGCCGAGGCCGACGACTACGTCGACTCCAAGCTCGCCAACTTCGAGGTGGTGCTGACCAAGACCCTCGGCTCCGTCGGCCGCGGTCGCGAGAAGCTGCTGGGCACCGGACCGGGCGTCGACGAGCAGGGCTACGAGGACGAGGACGCCCCCGAGCGCAGCCACGACCCCGAGACCCTGCGTCGCACCGCCGATGAGTACGTCGACGTGAAGCTGGGTGCCTTCGAGGCTGTGCTCGCCAAGACCCTGGAGGCCGTCGGCCGCGGCCGGCAGAAGCTCCACGGCCGGATCGCCACCGACGAGCTGGGCGCGCTCGGCCCGGACGGCATGGCGCACCAGCACACCAGCGACGCCGAGTACCTGGCGGACCTCGCACAGCTGGCAGACCCGGCCGAGCAGGACGCGTTCCCGTCCCCCCGCTCCGCCCCCGTGGAGTCCGGGCCGGCGGCCGACGCCCACATCCCGGCCCAGCAGCCCTACGGGCAGCAGGAGGCGTACGCGTACCAGCAGCAGGACCCGTACGGGTACCAGCAGGCCGATCCGTACGCGTACCAGCAGTCCTACGGGCAGCAGGACCCGTACGGCTACCAGCAGGGCTACGACCAGACCGGGCAGCAGCCGCAGCAGGCGTACGACCCGGGACAGGGCGACGAGCAGGCGTACGGCTACGGGCGGCCGCAGGGCGGGGCCGCCGCACTCGACGAGACCAGCCTCTTCGACACGAGCATGATCAGCGCGGAACAGCTGCGCCAGTACGAACAGGGGCGCTAGCGGCGGCTGTGCGGTCGCGGGCGGACGCTCGTGCACAGCGGTGCATGTCGTACGGTTGCTGCCCGGCGCGGACAGGGCATCCGCCGCGGATTGGGCCGAAAGCGAAAGGTCCAGTATCCTGGCTCTTCGGCCGGGCATCCGCTGCGCTGATTTCGCAGAGCGCCCGTGATCCAGGCTGCTCGTATGTCGGCTCTCATTCCGATGAGGCCGCGACGGAGTGGCTCACCCCCGACCTTCGACGATCGAAAGCAGGAACGGCTCTGAACGCCCGCCTCGACCACCGCAACCCCCTCGTGTTCGACACGCACGAGCTGGGGCGACGTCCTGGTGCGCTTCAGCGTCTGACCCGCACGATCGATGCTCCCAAGGACTTCGGTCTCCAGGACGTCATCGGAGTGCCCGAGGGCGCCCCGGTGGAGCTCGAGCTCCGGCTGGAGTCGGTCATGGAAGGGGTGCTCGTCACGGGGACCGCCCGTGCGCGCGCCGAGGGGGAGTGCGTAAGGTGTCTGGAGCCGCTCGAGCTGGAGCTCGACGCGGACTTCCAGGAGATGTTCTCGTACCCTGACGCCGACGACCGGGGCCGCGTGATCGCGGAACCGGGCGACGACGCCGAGGACGACGAGGACAGGCTCTTTCTCGAGGACGGCCTGTTCGACCTCGAGCCTGTGCTGCGTGATGCGGTGGTGCTCGCACTGCCGATGCAGCCGGTGTGCCAGGAAGACTGCCCGGGCCTGTGCTCCGAGTGTGGAGAGCGGCTCGCGGACGACCCGGACCACCACCACGACGCCGTCGACATCCGTTGGGCGGCACTGCAGGGACTCGCCGAGACCGTTCAGGGCGGCGAGAAGGACGAGATGAGCGGCGCCGAAGCGGGCGTCGACGAGAAGCAGGAGAAGTAGCCGTGGCTGTTCCGAAGCGGAAGATGTCGCGCAGCAACACGCGCCACCGCCGGTCGCAGTGGAAGGCTGCGGTCCCCACCCTGGTTGCGTGCGAGCGCTGCCACGAGCCCAAGCAGCAGCACATCGCGTGCCCGGCTTGCGGCACCTACAACAAGCGCCAGGTCCTCGAGGTCTGAGCGGCTGGTGAGAGGCGCTGTGTCCATCCCCAAGAATGCGGATGACGCCAGGAAGAACGGTTCCCGTGCCGACGGGGGCGTCCCGGCGGACAACACGGCCTCGTCCCACACGCTTCTGGAAGGGCGGCTCGGATACAAGCTCGAGTCCGCCCTTCTGGTGCGCGCGCTGACCCACCGTTCCTACGCGTACGAGAACGGCGGTCTGCCGACGAACGAGCGGCTCGAGTTCCTCGGGGACTCGGTGCTCGGGCTCGTCGTCACGGACACGCTGTACCGAACCCACCCCGACCTGCCCGAAGGCCAGCTGGCCAAGTTGCGGGCCGCGGTGGTCAACTCTCGTGCGCTGGCGGAGGTGGGTCGCGGGCTCGACCTCGGTGCCTTCATCCGGCTTGGCCGGGGCGAGGAAGGCACGGGCGGCCGGGACAAGGCATCGATCCTCGCCGACACGCTCGAAGCGGTGATCGGCGCGGTCTATCTCGACCAGGGTCTGGACGTGGCGGCGGAGCTCGTGCACCGCCTCTTCGATCCGCTGATCGAGAAGTCCTCGAACCTCGGAGCCGGCCTGGACTGGAAGACCAGTCTCCAGGAGCTCACCGCGACCGAAGGCCTCGGCGTACCCGAGTACCTGGTCACGGAGACCGGCCCCGATCACGAGAAGACCTTCACTGCTGCCGCCCGCGTCGGGGGCGTCTCGTACGGCACCGGCACCGGCCGCAGCAAGAAGGAAGCGGAGCAGCAGGCCGCGGAGTCCGCGTGGCGCGCGATTCGCGCGGCGGCGGACGAGCGAGCCAAGGCCGAGGCGACGACCGGCCCCGAAGGGGCCCCCGAGGTCACGTCGGCCTGACGGGCAGGGTGCCGCGACCGTGTGTCGCTGCACCCTCCCCACCGTTGTGGGCGGGTGAGCACAACCCACGACGTACGGTGCGCCGAAACGCGGGCCGGCGCCCCACTCGTCGGCAAGCCCCTCCGGAGGAGACCCGTGCCAGAGTTGCCCGAAGTAGAGGTCGTACGGCGCGGACTGGCCCGCTGGACGGCCCACCGCACCATCGCCGACGCCGAGGTCCTGCACCCCCGATCCGTACGACGCCACATAGGCGGCGCGGACGACTTCACGCACCGCCTCAAGGGCCACCGCATGGGCACCCCGAGCCGCCGCGGCAAGTACCTGTGGCTCCCGCTCGGCGACACGAACACCTCCGTACTCGCCCATCTCGGCATGAGCGGACAGCTGCTCGTCCAGCCCTCGGAGGCCCCGGACGAGAAGCATCTGCGGATCCGCATCCGGTTCGCGGACGACCTGGGCACCGAACTGCGCTTCGTCGACCAGCGCACCTTCGGCGGGCTCTCGCTGCACGAGAACACCCCCTCCGGTCTCCCGGACGTCATCGCCCACATCGCGCGCGATCCCCTGGACCCCGAGTTCGACGAGGCCGCGTTCCACACCGCGCTGCGCCGCCGCCGTACGACGATCAAGCGCGCCCTGCTCGACCAGTCACTGATCAGCGGAGTCGGCAACATCTACGCCGACGAGGCGCTGTGGCGGGCCAGACTGCACTACGACCGCCCCACCGCGACCTTCACCCGGCCCCGCACCACCGAGCTCCTCGGCCATGTCCGCGACGTCATGAACGCGGCTCTGGCCGTCGGAGGCACCAGCTTCGACAGCCTCTACGTCAATGTGAACGGCGAGTCCGGCTACTTCGACCGGTCCCTGGACGCATACGGGCGGGAGGGCGAGCCGTGCCGGCGCTGCGGCACCGTCATGCGCCGGCGCCCCTGGATGAACCGCTCCAGCTACTTCTGCCCGCGCTGCCAGCGCCTGCCCGTCGCCAGGCGGCGTCTTTCCTAGGCGCTACGGGCGTCCGCGCCGCGCTTGCTGTCGTAGGACGTGCGCGCCCCGAGCACCTCGTCCATCCGGCCCTCGACGAAGTGGATGAGAGCCATCAGGCGGTCGGCCACCTCGCGGCCCAGCGGCGTCAGCTCGTAGTCCACACGCGGCGGATTGGTGGGCTGCGCCTCGCGGTGCACCAGGCCGTCCCGCTCCAGTGCCTGCAGTGTCTGCGACAGCATCTTCTCGCTGACGCCGTCCACGCGGCGGCGCAGCTCGTTGAAGCGGAAGCTGCCCTCGTGCAGGGCACTGAGGGTGAGCCCTCCCCAGCGACCGGTGACATGCTCGAGCGTGCCGCGCGAGGGGCACTGCCTGGAGAACACGTCGTACGCCAGGTCCCGGCCGTCCACAGCGCACTCGGCCTGCGCGATGGGTTCCATGAAGCCACCATACTCCCGCACAGCGCTGGCCAGAGGCGTGCGCTATCAAAAAGTTAGCGACTCAGGCGTCGCTCAGAAGCCGAAGAAGTGACCCGCCGGGTGTCTGACCTGCGGTCGCCTAACCGATCAACGCTGTGACCTGTGGCTGGGCCGTCAACGGTTGTCAGCGTTGGTCGCCGTTGAGCACCCCCGCACGGCCCAGGGACGGCCCGAGCGGGGGTGCTGTGGTGTGCGCCCCTCGATGCGAACTACGGGCACGAGGGTCACAGAGGTCTCCCGACCTGGTCACAGGGACGCTAGCAGCACGGGACAGTCACTTGTGGTTGCCAGCGTTGCTGTACTTCGCTGCTGTACAGCAGCGCGTCGCCCTTCCGCATGTCACGGCGATGCAGAGTGCTGCCACACGATGATGTCGAAGCTCGGCGATGAAACCGCTAGCGATGTGAGAGCAGTCACTGCTGCGGTGACTGCTTCGCTGGACGGATCCACGACCAAAGCCAGAACGATGACCACCACGACCCAGACTGGTGGCCAAGCGGCTGGCACTCGACGGGGTAGGGGAGTCAGACTCATACAGATGCTCCTTCGGGATCGTCACCCGCCCGCCAGCTCAGGAGTTAACGGCCCACAGGGCTGGCGGGCTTCAATGCACCTCAGCTTGGGGGGTGGCGAAAGTGGCATGCAAGTGGCGCACCCTGGCGCACCCTGGCGAATAGTCGCTCCCTGCGCGACATCGCTTCTGTCGTTGGACCACGCGGTCGGCGGAACGACTTTGGCCGGGAGCTGCTTTGGCGCGAGTGATCATGGCCCCGTAAGCTTCCGGCGCGTCGGGCAGTCTGTTGACCTGCCCGCTAAAGCACGACGTTGGGGCCATGATCTTCGAGGCTCGCGCCAAAGTGGCTGGCTAAAGTCGTGGAGCCGACCGCCCCAGCCACAGCGGGTTTCCCTCCTCCGACCGCTGCACGTAGCGCGCCGCCGGGCGCGGCCGGCGGGGCGAAGACAGGAGGCCGTCCGCGCCGGAATGGCGGCGCGCGCCCGCGCCGTGCGCGGGCCTTGATGAGGTAGAGAAACCTGTAACAGGCTCTAGCTGGCGCGGCTGAGCGCGGTCAGGTGATCCAGGTATTCGCGGCCTGCCGCCACGTTGGCGAAGTCCCGGTTGACGATGGCCGCAAGCTCGCGGCTGACCATGAGCAGGGACGGCAGAGACTGCCGGTCGCCTTGCAGCGCCCACTCGCCGTAGTTCACGGCCTGGTCCAAGTCGCCTTGCCGGGCTGCGACCACGGCCAGGGTGATGCGGGCTTCAGCCATGCGCATCGGGGATCGCTCGGAGCCGTCGAAGTCCGTGCCCGCTCGGATGACCTCCTTGGCGAGGTTCTCGGCGAAGCGGTCCTCTCCGAGCAGCCGGTAGCAGTCCATGGCGTAGAAATCGAACTTCGCCGGGTCCACCATGAAGTGGTGATCGAGGTTCTCGGGGTACGGCATCCCTTCAAGCAGCTTGCGCCCTCGGTCCAGCGCCACTTCCGTCTGACGCCGGTCGCCCAGCCGTGCCCACCCCTTCGCCTCCTGGGCGGCAAGCTGTACTGCCACGCCGTGTGCGGGTGCGGACTCGGTTCCGGCCTGCGAGGCCGTGAGGATTCCGCGGTAGTCCCCTGTCGTCAGGCGAACCACGCTCGCATCTCGTGGGCCCATCCGGAGATCTCCGAGTTGTCGGCCTCACGCGCTAAAGACAGGGCAGCCTTCCGGGTGCTCTCGGCTGCGGCGCGGTCGCCCATGTCGTACTCGACGCATCCGATCAAGAGGGCCAGCCACCCGGACAGGGCGAGCACTTCGCGGTGCTGGGCGAGCGTGAGCCGCTGGGACTGCAGTCCGGCGACCCGCTTGAGCCATTGCCTGCCCTCGGCGGCGAGCTGGGCACTCGGGAGATACGGGTACTCCGAGCACAGCCGATCGGTGGTGATCCGCAGGGCATCGAGCGTGGCATTGTCGACGTCGGATGCCTGCAAACGGCTGATGATGTCCAGCGTCTCCATGCCGCTGACGGCTGCGATCTCGGCGTTCCCGTCCCGCTGCCCGGCAACCGGGAAGATCGCATGAGTCACGGTGCCGAAGGTGGCCGCGATGATCGGTTGGTAGAAGTCGCTCGGCATGACCTCGCCGGACTCCCAGCGCTTCCACTGGCGCACCATGCTCGAGCCTTCGGGCAGCGGCTTCGGCGCGTGTGCGCGCAGCGCGGCCACTACTTCTGCCTGTGACCTTGCCGGGCCTCGCGCTCGGAAGCAAGCCGTCGCGCCCAAGCCGGACGTTCGTCGCTCATGTGCTGCCCTCCCGTCGGGTGCTTGCTTCGAGTCTGACATTCAGGGAGCTGGTGACACGGGGGGTGACAAGGGGCTGGCACCAAGGCTGTCCCCAGGTGACACCACGCCTGTCCCTAGTGCCTCCGTGGCATGGACACGCATGGTGGATCACCAGTCAGGCACCGCTCGGGGACTCAGCGCGCTTCTCCAACTCGGCCACTCGAGCGGCAAGTTGTCGAATCTCGGAGTGGATGGCGTTGATCTCGTCTCGGTTAACCGGCCCGCTGGCATCCGGCCCGGCCTCTGCCCTGACTCAGATGACGGACCCGGCCACGCGGGAATCCGTCGAGATGCGGCTCCGGCTGCACGCGATCCCGCACCTTGGCAAGCGGCCGATGGGCTCGTTCACTCCCACGCACCTGCGCCTCTGGATGCGAACCCTGGAGGACGCGGGGCTGTCGGCTGCCTACCGGCGCGGCATCTTCGCGCACGTCTCGACCGTCTTCACGGCCGCGGTGGAAGACCGGATCATCAGGGCCAACCCCTGTAGCGCTCGCTCGGTCAAGGCTCCTCGCCTCGATCCGCGCAAGATCAAGCCGTGGCCTGCCACGCGCGTGAAGGCGGTACGTGCTGCCCTGCCCGACCGCTATCGAGCGCTGGTCGACCCGGCCGCCGGATGTGGACTCCGTCAGGGTGAGGTCTTCGGCCTGGCCGTGGAGGATGTGGACTTCCTCGTCGGCGTGGTGCATGTGGTCCGGCAAGTGAAGCTGCTGCGGAACCGGCCCGTCTTCGCACCGCCGAAGGGAGGCAAGGAGCGGGATGTTCCCCTACCTGAGTCGATCGCCTTCGCGCTCGCTGGCCACCTGACGCACTTCCCGGCGGCTGAGGTGACGTTGCCCTGGAAAACTCTGGACGGTCCGCCCGTCACGGCGACTCTGATCTTCCGGAGTCCTGAGGGGCTATCGCTGAACCGCAACCGGTTCAATGATCGACAGTGGCGCCCCGCTCTCCGCGCTGCTGGTGTGCCCACCGGCAGGGACAACGGCATGCACGCCCTACGGCACTTCTACGCGTCCGTACTCCTCGACGCGGGGGAGAGCATCAAGGCCCTAAGTGAGTACCTCGGCCACCATGATCCTGGCTTCACGCTGCGGACCTACACGCACCTGATGCCGTCGAGCGAGACCCGTACGCGGGCCGCCGTGGATGCGGTCTTCGGGAACGAAGGGGCTACGGATGACGGCCCAGGCACGGCCCAGGAGAGCTCATAGGGCTCTGACCTGCGGAAATCTCAAAAGCCGAAGTCCTGCGTCCACCACGGGCCGTCCGAGCCGAAAACAGTGCCGACGCCCATCGTCTTGTACGCGCAGTTGAGGATGTTGGCGCGGTGGCCGGGGCTGTTCATCCAGGCGTCCATCACGGACTGGGCGTTGGCCTGGCCGCGGGCTATGTTCTCGCCGCCGAGGTCGGAGATGCCGGCCGCCTCGGCACGGTCCCAGGGTGTGTCCCCGTCCGGGTCGGTGTGCGAGAAGAAGTCGCGCTCGGCCATGTCCTCGCTGAAGTCCTCGGCGAGCGTGGCCAGCGCACTGTCCGCGCGCACCGGGCTGCACCCGGCCTCGGCCCGCTCCTTGTTGACCAGTGTCAGCACCTCGGCCTCGGCGGCGGTCTCGGCGGACTGCTCGCCGGAGCCCGAGGAAGCCTGCCCTGTCCCTGTCCCGGCCCCGGCCCCGGCGCTCGCGGTACGCGTCGGGGCCGCGGTCGCCGTCGAGCCCGCGCCGGTCTTCGCGGCCGACGGCTTCTCGGACGGTGTCGTGGAGGGTCTCGCCGACGACCTCGACGGTGACGGTGACGGCGAGGTGGAGCGCTCGGTGCCGCGGCCCGTGTTGCCCGTCTCGCGGTCGTCGGCGCTCACGCTCTCGCCGCCCTGCGGCGCCAGTTCCGACGGGGATTCGGCGGCCTCCACCTTGTCGGAGCCGCCCCCGCCGAGCCGGAAGTTGTCGCCGCCGGGCAGTACGCCGGAGGCCACCGCGACGGCGCCCACGGCGACGGCCGCGGAGATGCCGAGCAGCCCGGTGCGGACCGGGGCCGCGGCCCGCTTCCTGCGGCGGTGCGACCGTCCGCCGGAGCGGTCGCGCGTGGTGTCGGCTGCCGTGTCGGCGTATGCGTCCGCGTACAGACTGGTGCCCGCTGGTGCGCGGCCCGTGGCGGCGCGGCCGGCGGCGGAGCGTCGGTGGCGTCCCATGCCCTGGCCTTCCTCGTGCTCGCGGTCAACGTGATCACCCGAACGGGTGAGGTTCAACGGGTCGGGACGCTACCGGAAGAGATGAGAGGGCGAAGTGCCTCCTGAGCAATTGCCCGGTTAGCGTGCACCCATGAACGAAGATGTCCGGCTCACCGCATGGGTACGCGGGCGAGTGCAAGGAGTGGGTTTCCGCTGGTTCACGCGGGCCAAGGCGCTGGAGATCGGCGGCCTGAGCGGCTTTGCCCTCAATCTGGGCGACGGACGGGTCCAGGTCGTCGCCGAGGGCCGCCGGGCCGACTGCGAGCAACTCCTCGACTGGCTGAGGAACGGCGACACACCCGGGAGGGTCGACGGGGTCACTGAGATCTGGGACACGCCGCGCGGCGGCTACGACAGCTTCGCCGTGCGCTGAGGCGGAACCTCGGACCGGCGTCGCGTGACATGTTCCCGGCGCCCCCGCCGGACAGAAATGACCTGGTGGTTGCCAAGAATCGCTTGCGATGGAACGCTCCGCAGGCAAGGATGATCTGCACGCCCCCAGGGCCCCGCAGTGAGGCAGTGCCGTAAGCCCTACGGCCGTGTGCCCCCGGGCTGCCCGCCGATACGGGCGTGATCGTGTTGACCGTCAAACTTTTTGGTGAGACGCTGGAAGCCCCGCGCACCTCAGCTGTTTGGCATGTAAGAACGGCAGCATTGAACTGAAAAGTGTCAAGCACCGCGGGTGCGAATCCCTCACGACCCATCGACCCACACCGTTTCGGTCGGTCACTCAGTGTGGAGGACCATCCATCATGGCAAAGGCGCTTCTCGGTTACGTCGGCGGCTCTGACCCGCGACTTCTCGCCGAGATGCGACGGCTTCAGCAGCGCGTCCAGGACCTGGAGTCCGAGCTCGTACGGATCCAGGCGGAGAACGACTCGCTTGCGGCTGCCGCTTCTCACCACCACGGCGACGATCTTCTGGAGAGCATCGACGTACCCCAGGCGGAGCCTGCGCTCACCTGACCACACCTGATGAGCAAGCTGGTCAGGGTGTCCGTGTCAACCGCTTGTCAAACCTCAAGGGACGCTTCGGCGTCCCTTCGTACTGTTCGTACGGATGTCCCCCGCACATCCGACGGCATTCTTAACGTCTGATTGCCCTGCACCTTCATCGATGAAACCGCAAGTTCATGCAAGTTCATGGAGTGAGACGGTGCGATCGCGGAGGGTGATGCGCTGAGCGGGTCCGGGCACGCGGTGTCGCCGCACACGAGTGCCTGGCGGAGCGACCTGGTGCAAGAGCGGTGTCGCGAGGCAGGAGAGAGGTAGAGTCCAGCGGCGTGCACCTCAAGGCCCTGACCCTCCGCGGGTTCAAATCGTTCGCCTCGGCGACCACGCTGCGATTTGAGCCCGGCATCACCTGTGTCGTCGGCCCCAACGGCTCCGGCAAGTCCAATGTCGTGGACGCGCTCAGCTGGGTCATGGGTGAGCAGGGCGCCAAGTCGCTGCGCGGCGGCAAGATGGAGGACGTCATCTTCGCCGGCACTACCGGGCGGCCCCCGCTCGGCCGCGCCGAGGTGTCCCTGACCATCGACAACTCCGACGGCGCACTCCCCATCGAGTACGCCGAGGTCACCATCACGCGGATCATGTTCCGCAACGGCGGCAGCGAGTACCAGATCAACGGCGACACCTGCCGACTGCTCGACATCCAGGAACTGCTGTCCGACTCCGGTATCGGCCGCGAGATGCACGTCATCGTCGGGCAGGGCCAGCTCGACTCCGTCCTGCACGCCGACCCGATGGGCCGCCGCGCGTTCATCGAGGAGGCCGCCGGTGTCCTCAAGCACCGCAAGCGCAAGGAGAAGGCGCTGCGGAAGCTGGACGCGATGCAGGCCAACCTCGCCCGCGTCCAGGACCTGACCGACGAACTGCGCCGCCAGCTCAAGCCACTCGGACGGCAGGCCGCCGTCGCCCGCCGGGCCGCCGTCATCCAGGCCGATCTCCGTGACGCCCGGCTGCGGCTGCTCGCCGACGATCTCGTGCGCCTGCGCACGGCGCTGCAGACCGAGGTCGCCGACGAGGCGGCGCTCAAGGAGCGCAAGGAGGCGGCCGAGGCCGAGCTGAAGGCCGCGCTCACCAGGGAGGCGCACCTGGAGGACGAGGTACGCCGCCTGACGCCGCGTCTGCAGCAGGCCCAGCAGACGTGGTACGAGCTGTCGCAGCTGGCCGAGCGGGTGCGCGGCACGATCTCGCTGGCCGACGCCCGGGTCAAGAGCGCCACATCCGTGCCCGCGGAGGAGCGCCGCGGCAGGGACCCCGAGGACATGGAGCGCGAGGCCGCCCGGATCCGTGAGCAGGAAGCGGAGCTCGAAGCCGCGTTGGAGGCGGCCGAACGGGCGCTCGAGGACACGGTCGCCCACCGGGCGGAGCTCGAGCGCGAGTTGGCCGTCGAGGAGCGGCGCCTCAAGGACGTGGCGCGGTCGATCGCCGACCGGCGTGAGGGCCTCGCCCGATTGAACGGTCAGGTCAACGCGGCCCGTTCGCGCGCCGCAGCCGCCCAGTCCGAGATCGACCGGCTGGCCGCGGCCCGCGACGGGGCCCAGGAACGTGCGGTCGCAGCCCAGGAGGAGTACGAGCAGCTCAAGGCCGAGGTCGACGGGCTCGACGAGGGCGACGCGGCTCTCGCCGAGCAGCACGACGCAGCCCGTCGGGCGCTCGCCGACGCGGAGGCCGCGCTGACCGCCGCGCGCGAGGCGGCCACCGCCGCCGAACGCAAGCGCGCCGCCCTTGCCGCCCGGCACGAGGCCCTGGCGCTGGGGCTGCGGCGCAAGGACGGTACGGGCGCGCTGCTCGGGGCGAAGGACCGCCTGACGGGGCTGCTGGGCCCTGCAGCGGAACTGCTGTCGGTGTCCACCGGGTTCGAGGTGCCGGTGGCGGCCGCTCTCGGTGCGGCCGCGAACGCGGTGGCCGTCGCCAATCCGTCGACAGCAGCAGAAGCGATCCGCCTGCTGCGCAAGCAGGACGCGGGCCGTGCGGCGATGCTGCTGGGCGGGGCGCCGGAGCCGGTGGCCCCGGCTGCGGCACGCACGCGTGGCGGCGCGCCCGCGGGCGCCGTGGGCTCGGAGCCGCAGGGATCCGGCGGACGCGTCGGCGGTGACGGGGGCCTGTCGACGTACGGGGCATCGGCCGCGGCGGCCGATGCCCGAGGGAGTGATGGTACGGAGGCACCGACGGACCGAGGAGCCCAGGCCGACGCGACGTCGGCGGCCTCGGCGGCGCGGGACGGGACCACGTGGGCGGCGGCCGGGCCGTCGGCGGACATAGGTGCTACGGCACAGGGGACGGGAACGCCCGGTACCGAGTCGGCCCGGCCCGGAGCGACGGCGGGCGGGGCGCCGACGGACGAATCATGGGCGGGCGGACCCAGCGGTGCGCCCCTGGTCACCGTCGCCGAACTGATCCGCGGCCCCGGTGACCTGCTGCCCGCCGTGCGGCGGCTCGTGCGGGACATGGTCGTCGTCGGCACCCTCGACGACGCCGAGGATCTCGTCTACGCACACCCGGAGCTGATCGCCGTCACCGCCGAAGGCGACGTGCTGGGCGCGCACTTCGCGCACGGAGGTTCGGCGGGCGCACCCAGCCTGTTGGAGGTGCAGGCACAGGTCGACGAGGCCGCGGCCGAGCTGGAGGAGCTCGCCGTCCGCTGCGAAGAGCTGGCCGACGAGCAGCATCGGGCCACCGAACGGCGCACGGAGTGCGCCGCGCTCGTCGAGGAGCTCGGCGAACGGCGGCGGGCCGCCGACCGCGAGAAGTCGTCCGTCGCGCAGCAGCTCGGACGGCTCGCCGGGCAGGCGCGCGGGGCCGCCGGCGAGGCCGAGCGGAGCGCCGCCGCTGCCGCAAGGGCCCAGGAGGCGTTGGAGAAGGCCGTCGCGGAGGCCGAGGAGCTCGCCGAACGGCTGGCCGTCGCCGAGGAGATGCCGGTCGAGGAGGAGCCCGACACATACGTACGCGACCGGCTCGCGGCGGACGGGGCCAACGCCCGGCAGACCGAGATGGAGGCCCGCCTCCAGGTCCGTACGCACGAGGAGCGGGTCAAAGGGCTTGCCGGGCGGGCCGATTCCCTCGACCGTGCCGCCCGCGCGGAACGGGAGGCACGCGCGCGTGCCGAACAGCGGCGGGCCCGGCTGCGCCACGAGGCCGCGGTGGCCGAGGCCGTGGGCTCCGGCGCGCGCCAGCTGCTCGCCCATGTCGAGGTGTCCCTCGCGCGGGCCGAGGCGGAACGCGCCCTCGCCGAGCGCGCCAAGGCCGACCGGGAGCAGGAGCTGACCGCCGCCCGCAACACGGGCCGCGATCTCAAGGCCGAACTCGACAAGTTGACGGATTCAGTGCACCGCGGCGAGGTACTCGGCGCGGAGAAGCGGCTGCGGATCGAGCAGCTGGAGGCCAAGGCGCTGGAGGAGCTCGGTGTGGAACCGGCCGGTCTTGTCGCCGAGTACGGCCCCGACCAGCTCGTGCCGCCCTCGCCCCCCGCCGAGGGCGAGGAACTGCCCGACGACCCCGAGCACCCGCGCAACCAGCCCCGGCCCTTCGCACGCGCCGAGCAGGAGAAGCGGCTCAAGTCAGCCGAACGGGCGTACCAGCAGTTGGGAAAGGTCAATCCGCTGGCGCTCGAGGAGTTCGCCGCGCTCGAGGAGCGCCACAAGTTCCTCTCCGAGCAGCTCGAGGACCTGAAGAAGACGCGCGCCGATCTCCTGCAGGTGGTGAAGGAGGTCGACGAGCGCGTCGAGCAGGTCTTCACCGAGGCGTACCGGGACACGGCCCGGGAGTTCGAAGGAGTGTTCTCACGTCTGTTCCCGGGCGGTGAGGGCCGGTTGATCCTGACCGATCCGGAGAACATGCTCACCACGGGCGTCGACGTGGAGGCACGGCCTCCGGGGAAGAAGGTCAAGCGCCTGTCCCTGCTGTCCGGAGGCGAGCGGTCGTTGACCGCGGTGGCGCTGCTGGTGTCGATCTTCAAGGCGCGACCGAGCCCGTTCTACGTGATGGACGAGGTCGAGGCCGCACTCGACGACACCAACCTGCAGCGGCTGATCCGGATCATGCAGGAGCTGCAGGAGAGTTCGCAGCTGATCGTGATCACGCACCAGAAGCGGACGATGGAGGTCGCGGACGCGCTCTACGGCGTGTCGATGCAGGGCGACGGCGTCTCGAAGGTGATCAGCCAGCGGCTTCGCTGACCGCGGAGGGACACTGCCGACCCACTGCTGACCTGCGAGATCTTGGGTCTGCTGGGGTCGCCGCCCGGCATTCTTCAATCCTTGAAGATGCATTCATTGTCTGTGCGGGCTAGGCCGTGCCGACTCCGCGTTTGACTTCAAAACTTGAATGCACACTCTCTGCAGCGTTGCTTTTACATTCAGGTGGTGGGCCGCGCGAAGTTGTGCCCCACTGGAAGGGCCTGCACCACCCCCGGCAACGCTGCCGGTGGCCCTAGGAGTACTCACGTGACCAGCACAGAGAAGGCTCCGACATCCGGAGCAAGGGAAGCTCATCCGGAGCATCTAGCCCATGTCGTCTTCATCGCGGCCGCCGCCGCGATGGGTGGCTTCCTCTTCGGCTACGACAGTGCCGTGATCAACGGCGCCGTCGAGGCCATCCGGGATCGCTACGCCATCGGATCCGCGACCCTCGCCCAGGTGATCGCGATCGCGCTGATCGGTTGCGCCATCGGTGCCGCGACGGCGGGACGGATCGCCGACCGCATCGGCCGCATCCGGTGTATGCAGATCGCTTCCGTCCTCTTCACCATCAGCGCCATCGGTTCCGCCCTGCCCTTCGCCCTGTGGGACCTGGCCTTCTGGCGGATCGTCGGCGGCTTCGCCATCGGTATGGCCTCCGTCATCGGCCCCGCCTATATCGCCGAGGTCGCCCCGGCCGCGTACCGCGGACGGCTCGGCTCCTTCCAGCAGGCCGCGATCGTCATCGGCATCGCCATCTCACAGCTGGTGAACTACGCCATCCTGACCGCCGCGGGCGGCAACCAGCGCGGCCAGGTGATCGGCCTGGAGGCCTGGCAGGTCATGCTCGGCGTCATGGTCATCCCGGCCGTCCTCTACGGCCTGCTCTCCTTCGCCATCCCCGAGTCGCCCCGCTATCTGATCGAAGCCGGCCACGACGCACGCGCCCGTAAGGTGCTCGAAGAGGTCGAGGGCAAGGGTGTCGATCTCGATGCCCGCATGGGGGAGATCAAGCACGCCATGCGCCGGCAGGAGAAGCCGACCTTCAAGGACCTGCTCGGCGGCAGCTACTTCTTCAAGCCGATCGTCTGGATCGGCATCGGGCTGTCGGTCTTCCAGCAGTTCGTCGGCATCAACGTGGCGTTCTACTACTCGGCGACCCTCTGGCAGTCGGTCGGTGTGAACCCGGCGGATTCGTTCCTGTACTCGTTCACCACGTCGATCATCAACATCGTCGGCACCGTGATCGCCATGATCTTCGTCGACAGGATCGGCCGTAAGCCGCTCGCGCTCATCGGTTCCGCGGGCATGGTCGTCGGTCTCGCACTGGAGGCCTGGGCCTTCAGTTACGACCTCGTGGACGGCAAGCTGCCGGCCACCCAGGGCTGGGTGGCCCTGATCGCGGCCCACATCTTCGTCCTCTTCTTCGCTCTCTCCTGGGGTGTGGTCGTCTGGGTCCTGCTCGGCGAGATGTTCCCGAACAAGATCCGTGCCGCGGCGCTCGGCGTGGCCGCCTCCGCCCAGTGGATCGCCAACTGGCTGATCACCGCGACCTTCCCGTCCCTTGCGGACTGGAACCTCTCCGCGACGTACATCATCTACACGATCTTCGCCGCGCTCTCGATCCCCTTCGTACTCAAGTTCGTGAAGGAGACCAAGGGCAAGGCGTTGGAGGAGATGGGCTGAGTCCCCGCTGCCCCTCTCCTCGAACCTGCGCCGCCCCGGCCCGGCCTCTGCCCGGGCCGGGGCGGCGCGTCCACGGCGGGACGACGGTCGCCGCTCAGTCCTTCAGCCGCGGAAGCACCTGCTCGGCGAAGAGGTGCAGGCTGCGCCACCCCTCGTCGACCGGCATGCCGCCGCAGAGCGGATGCAGCACGTGGTTGTCCACGCCCAGGCTCACGCACTCGTCCGGGGTGAGGACGCGGTAGACGCCCTCGTCGCGCAGTTCGTCCACCGTCGTCGCCGCCGAGCGCACGGCGGACTTGATGTCCGGTGACTGCCAGGACGCGTAGGTGCGCGCCTCGTGCAGGAAGTGCTGTCCGTACTCCGCCCACACCCGGTCCGGGTCCTCGGCTATGTGCAACAGCGGAGTCTCGGCGGCGGGCATCATGCAGAACCCCTCGGTGCCGTATTCGGCGCACCGCTCCTGGTAGTACGCCTCCAGCTCCGGCAGATGCGCGCTGGGGAAGAACGGCAGCCCGAGGCGTGCGGCCCTGCGCGCGGCGGCCCGCGAGGAGCCGCCGACCAGCAGCAGCGGATGCGGCTCGTTGTACGGGCGCGGGGTGACCCGGACCGTGCGGCCGCGGAACTCGAAGGGCTCGCCCGTCCATGCCTTGAGCAGCGTCTCGAGCAGCTCGTCCTGCAGCCGGCCGCGCCGCTTCCACTCGACGTCGAAGGCCGCGTACTCCTCGGGCCGGTAGCCGATCCCCACCACGGTCACCAGCCGCCCGCCGCTGAGCAGGTCCAGTACGGCGATGTCCTCCGCGAGCCGCAGCGGGTCGTGCAGCGGGCCGATGACCGCGGACACCGTGACGGCGATGTGCCGGGTCGCGCCGAAGACGGCCCCCGCGAAGGCGAAGGGCGACGGCAGCCAGTTGTTCGCGACGCCGTGGTGCTCCTCGGTCTGCACCGTGGTGACACCGCGGCCGTCGGCATACGCGGCCATCTCCACCGCGGCGCGATAGCGGGCGCTCAGCGACGCGGGTGTGGCGGCGGGATCGACGAGATTGAAACGTACGACCGTGACGGGCATGACGACGTCCCCCTTCACCATGGGCGGGCGAAGGGGACGGTAGCTGACGGAGCGTCAGATGAACAGGGTCAGGCGAGTGCCGGACCGGGTTCGGACACCGGGGGCTCGGCCTCGTCGGCTGCCGATGCCGACGACGATCATCGCCGTGGATCCGAAGGGCCTGGCGAGGCGAAGAGATATGTCGACCAGGTGCTGCAGCCGTGCGGCACCTTGCGGCCCAGGCCGCTGATCAGGAACGTACCGGCGACGAAGGCGATCAGAGTGACCAGGCGGCGGACCGGCCCGGCCCGTACGGCACGCTGCCCTGTTCAACGAGCGAACAGTCCGAGGGGGAGGTCACGCATACTGGACGCGTTATGGACATCGTCATCCTTGCTGTAGTCATCGCCGTGGTCGTGATCGGCGCGCTCGGCGGGCTCGTGGTCGGCAGCCGCAGAAGGAAGCAGCTGCCCCCGCCGCCCACCGCGCCCGAGATCACCGCCCCTCCGGCCGAGCCGCATGTCGGCGAAGAGGCCGAGACACCGCGCGACGAAACCCGCCGCACGATCGAGGAGGTCGACCTCCCGCTCGTCGAGCCGGGAGCGTCCGCCCCCGTCGTGGTCGAGGAGCCCGAGGCCCCGGCCGCCCCCGAGATCGAGATCCCGGAGCCGACCGCGGGACGGCTGGTGCGCCTGCGCGCCCGGCTCTCCCGCTCGCAGAACGCGCTCGGCAAGGGACTGCTCACGCTGCTCTCGCGCGAGCATCTCGACGACGACACCTGGGAGGAGATCGAGGACACCCTCCTCACCGCCGACGTCGGCGTCGCGCCCACCCAGGAGCTCGTCGAGCGGCTGCGCGAGCGCGTCAAGGTGCTCGGCACCCGTACGCCCGACGAGCTGCGCGGTCTGCTGCGCGATGAGCTGCTGAAGCTCATCGGCACCGACTTCGACCGCACGGTCAACACCGAGTCCGCCCTGGACACGCCCGGCATCGTCATGGTCGTCGGGGTCAACGGCACCGGCAAGACCACGACCACCGGCAAGCTCGCGCGCGTGCTCGTCGCCGACCGCAAGTCCGTCGTGCTCGGCGCCGCGGACACCTTCCGTGCGGCCGCGGCCGACCAGCTGCAGACGTGGGGCGAGCGCGTCGGTGCCCGTACCGTGCGCGGTCCCGAGGGCGGCGACCCGGCGTCCATTGCCTTCGACGCGGTGAAGGAGGGCATCGAGGAGGGCGCCGACGTCGTCCTGATCGACACCGCGGGCCGGCTGCATACCAAGACCGGACTGATGGACGAGCTCGGCAAGGTCAAGCGCGTCGTCGAGAAGCACGCGCCGCTCGACGAGGTCCTGCTCGTCCTGGACGCCACCACCGGCCAGAACGGCCTGGTCCAGGCGCGTGTCTTCGCCGAGGTCGTCGACATCACCGGGATCGTGCTGACCAAGCTCGACGGCACGGCGAAGGGCGGCATCGTCGTCGCGGTCCAGCGGGAGCTGGGCGTGCCGGTCAAGCTCGTAGGCCTCGGCGAGGGCGCCGACGACCTGGCCCCCTTCGAGCCCGAGGCGTTCGTGGACGCGCTCATCGGGGAATGAGCGGGTTACGGAGTCACCTGCGCAGACGAGGGGCTCACCGCGGTACTGAACCGCGGTGAGCCCCTCGTGCATGCCACAGACGCAAAGTTCGTACGTATGTGCGTCAGGCGCAAGGTTCTGTGCCTCAGGCGCGTGCCTCAGGCGCAGAGACGGTGCGCCACATACGCCAGCGTCCCCAGTAGTAGTCGCGCCTGGGGTGGATCGTCGGCCGAGTCGAGCGCGGGGGAGCGCAGCCAGCGGACCGGGCCGAGGCCGCCGCGGTCGGAGGGCGGGGCCGTGATGTGATCACCGGGGCCCAGCCCACGCAGGTCGAGCGTCGCGTCGTCCCAGCCCGTCCGGTAGAGAAGCGCCGGAAGCTCCGCCGTGGTGCCCGGAGCGACGAAGAAGTGCGCCCGGCCGTCCGGCGTGGCCGTCACCGGGCCGACCGGAATCCCCATGCGCTCCAGCCGCACGAGCGCGCGCCGGCCGGCCGCCTCACTCACCTCGAGCACGTCGAAGGCACGCCCCACCGGGAGCATCACCGCGGCGCCGGGATACTCGCCCCAGGCCTCGGTGACCTCGCCGAGGGTGGCCCCCGCCGGGACGGTGGAAGCGAAATCCAGGGGATGAGCGCCGGGAGCCGGGCAGCCGGCCCTGCCGCATGAGCAGGTGCCGTCGGCAGCTCGCGCCCCGGGGGCGACGTCCCATCCCCACAGGCCGGTGAACTCCGCCACCGCGGTGCACTCGGACGCCCGGCCGCGACGCCGTGAGCCGGGCCGGATCTCGCGCATCGCCCGGCTGCTGCCGATTGTGAAGCCCATGCCCCCTCCAACGGGTCCGGTCGGCGGGTGGTTACGAGGAGGTCGTCATCCGTGACTCTCCGCTCTCGGCCTCCGTGACTCTCCGGTCATGGCGGCGTCCGGCTGCACAGCGGGTGGCGCGCCAGGTTCCGTGCGCCCCAACACGCATCGCTACGACATTTCCGCTCGCCTGACGTCAAGTCAACCGTCTGCAACCGCTACGGAGTTCATTCGAAGGGGTGGCGAATGGTGGCGATTCCTGGAAGGGCCTCGCCGGAGGGGTGATCGTAGGATTACTTTGAGTACACGAGTCCTGGGGATGTGCGCGCTTGTGGGTATGCCGGAGGCAAGTCGGTTCCTGTACGGCGGGTGACAATCACCGGACGTGCGACCGCGGCGCACGGCATCCTGGGGGCTTGCGGCATACCCGCGGACACAAGTTGCTTGAAGGATGGGGGCGTTCCAGTGGGCGGCAACGGTGGAACCGGTGCGAACGCTGAGAAGCGCCCGAACGAGCTGCTGAGCTCGTGGTTCGTGCGCAGCGGCTGGTCGAAGGGCGAGCTTGCGCGCCAGGTGAACCGGCGCGCCCGCCAGCTGGGCGCCAACCACATCTCCACCGACACCTCGCGGGTGCGCCGCTGGCTGGACGGCGAGAATCCGCGCGAGCCGATCCCGCGCATCCTCTCCGAGCTCTTCTCGGAGCGTTTCGGCTGCGTGGTCGCCGTCGAGGACCTGGGTCTGCGCGCCGCGCACCAGTCGCCCTCCGTGTCCGGCGTGGACCTGCCCTGGACGGGCCCGGGGACGGTGGCGCTGATCAGCGAGTTCTCGCGCAGCGACCTGATGCTGGCGCGGCGCGGCTTCCTCGGGACCTCGCTGGCCCTGTCCGCGGGCCCCTCCCTCGTCGAGCCCCTGCAGCGCTGGCTGGTGCCCGCGCCCGCCACGCAGCTGGGCGAACCCGAGACGTCGTCGTCGGCGTCGTCCTCCCGTCGCGGCAACCGGCTCTCCGGGCCGGAGCTCGACCTCCTCGAGTCCACCACCGTCATGTTCCGCCAGTGGGACGCCCAGTGCGGCGGAGGTCTGCGCCGCAAGGCGGTCGTCGGCCAGCTTCACGAGGTGACGGACCTGCTCCAGGAGCCCCAGCCGGCGGCCACCGCCAAGCGGCTGTTCAAGGTCGCCGCCGAGCTCGCCGAGCTGGCCGGCTGGATGAGCTACGACGTGGGCCTGCAGCCCACCGCGCAGAAGTACTTCGTCCTCGCCCTGCACGCCGCCAAGGAAGCGGGCGACAAGCCCTTCGGATCGTTCGTCCTCTCCAGCATGAGCCGCCAGATGATCCACCTCGGCCGCCCGGACGACGCCCTGGAGCTCATCCATCTCGCGCAGTACGGAAGTCGTGACTGTGCGTCACCGCGCACCCAGGCGATGCTGTATGCGATGGAGGCGCGCGCCTACGCGAACATGGGCCAGCCCGGCAAGTGCAAGCGAGCCGTCCGTATGGCCGAGGACACCTTCGCCGACGCCCTCGAGTTCGACGAGCCCGAGCCCGACTGGATCCGGTTCTTCTCCGAGGCCGAGCTCAACGGCGAGAACGCCCACTCCTACCGGGACCTCGCCTATGTGGCCGGTCGCAGTCCCGCGTACGCGTCGCTCGCCGAACCCCACATGGCCAGGGCCGTGGAGCTGTTCGGCCAGGACACCGAGCACCAGCGGTCGTACGCACTGAACCTGATCGGCATGGCCACGGTGCACCTGCTGCGCAGGGAGCCCGAGGAGAGCGCCGCCATGGCCGGGACGGCCATGACCATCGCCAAGAAGGTCCGCTCGGAGCGGGTGAACACCCGTATCCGCAAGACCGTGGACACGGCCGTGCGTGACTTCGGGGACGTCGCCGAGGTGGTCGATCTGACCGAGCAGCTCGCCGTCCACCTGCCCGAGAACGCAGAGGCCGTCTAGAAGCCCGCGCCCCGTACCCGAGGCCCCCTGGAAGACCCCGGCCGCGGCCGGCCGTCCCGATCCGCCCGACTCGGCACCCCCACGCCAGGTCCCCGGGACGACCGCGCCGCGGCCGGATCGTTCCCTCCACCGGGGCCGGCGCGGGCCGGGCTGGGGCGCCATGGGCGTTTCTCGATCGGCTGTGGGGTTTCTTCGCGATGGCTGCTGCCGCAGCGGGCGAGTTTTACGTCCTTCTGCTGGAAGGTTGCGCCACGATAACGATCGCGCGGCCCGAGATCCGGCAGTTCATGTATCCGTAACACCCACATCGCCTTCGTCACTGCCGCGAAACATCGAGTGGCTTCCGTCGAAACGGCGCTGCGAAAACCTCTGGCGCATAACCGGCCCACCCCTCCGCCCGATCAGGCTTCGCCCGCACGGGGCCGTACTACGACGAGGAGACGCCGATGGCATCAGCCATCACGCTTGCCGCAGACGCTCCAACGCTGTCTGCCGCTAACACCGGATTCATGCTTCTGTCTTCTGCCCTGGTGATGCTCATGACACCGGGCCTGGCCTTCTTCTACGGAGGCATGGTCCGCGTCAAGAGCACCCTCAACATGCTGATGATGAGCTTCATCAGCCTGGGGATCATCACCATTCTCTGGGTGCTCTTCGGCTTCTCGATGGCGTTCGGCACCGACCACGGCAGCCTTATCGGCTGGTCCGGTGACTTCATCGGGCTCAGCGGCATCGGAAAGACCGAGCTCTGGCCCGGTTACACCATCCCGATCTATGTCTTCGCCGTCTTCCAGCTGATGTTCGCGATCATCACGCCCGCTCTGATCAGCGGTGCGCTCGCGGACCGTGTGAAGTTCACGGCGTGGTCCCTCTTCATCACGCTCTGGGCCATCGTCGTCTACTTCCCCGTGGCCCACTGGGTATGGGGGACCGGCGGCTGGGCCTTCGACCTCGGCGTCATCGACTTCGCCGGTGGTACGGCGGTCCACATCAACGCCGGTGCCGCGGCGCTCGGCGTGATCCTGGTCATCGGCAAGCGCGTCGGCTTCAAGAAGGACCCGATGCGGCCGCACAGCCTGCCGCTCGTCATGCTCGGCGCCGGTCTGCTGTGGTTCGGCTGGTTCGGATTCAATGCCGGCTCGTGGCTGGGCAACGACGACGGCGTCGGCGCGCTGATGTTCATCAACACGCAGATCGCCACCGCCGCCGCCATGCTCGCCTGGCTGCTCTACGAGAAGATCCGCCACGGCGCGTTCACCACGCTGGGTGCCGCCTCCGGTGCGGTCGCGGGTCTGGTCGCGATCACCCCGTCCGGTGGTGCGGTCTCCCCGCTCGGCGCGATCGCCGTCGGTGCCATCGCCGGTCTGCTCTGCGCCATGGCCGTCGGCCTGAAGTACAAGTTCGGCTACGACGACTCGCTCGACGTCGTCGGTGTCCACCTCGTCGGTGGTGTGATCGGCTCCCTGCTCATCGGCTTCTTCGCCACCGGTGGCGGCCAGTCCGACGCCGCGGGTCTCTTCTACGGCGGCGGCCTGACCCAGCTGTGGAAGCAGTGCGCCGGTGTCGGTGCGATCCTCGCCTACTCGCTCATCGCCTCCGCGGTCCTCGCCTTCCTCATCGACAAGACGATGGGCATGCGGGTCAGCGAGGACGAAGAGGTCGCCGGCATCGACCAGGTCGAGCACGCCGAGACCGCGTACGACTTCAGCGGCGCCGGCGGCGGCGCGGCTTCTCGCACGGCGACGCCCGCCCCGGCTGCGGCGGAGAGCAAGAAGGTGGACGCATGAAGCTCATCACGGCAGTCGTCAAGCCCCACCGGCTCGACGAGATCAAGGAAGCCCTCCAGGCCTTCGGGGTCCACGGGCTGACGGTCACCGAGGCCAGCGGCTACGGTCGTCAGCGCGGGCACACCGAGGTGTACCGCGGCGCCGAGTACACGGTCGACCTGGTCCCGAAGATCCGTATCGAGGTGCTGGTCGAGGACGACGACGCGGAGCAGCTGATCGACGTCGTCGTGAAGGCCGCCCGCACCGGCAAGATCGGTGATGGCAAGGTCTGGAGCATCCCGGTCGAGACGGCCGTACGGGTGCGGACTGGCGAGCGCGGTCCCGACGCGCTCTGACCGAGACGCGCTCTGACCGAGAAGAAGAACAGGAGTCGCTGGGTGACGAGTGTGGACGTGAAGACGGAAGCGGAAGACTCGGGACCCAGCGGCTACGCGGCGGCCCGGCTGCAGCTCCTCCAGGAGGAGTCGCAGTCCGGGCCGCCGCGCCGTACCGCCCTGGCAGACCTCACCGACGACTGGCTGAGCGGGCTGTTCACGGCGGCAGCCGCAGACGTGAAGGGCGCGTCCCTCGTCGCCGTCGGCGGCTACGGACGCGGCGAACTCTCCCCGCGCAGCGACCTCGACCTGCTGCTCCTGCACGACGGCGGCGCGGACTCGGGTGCGGTGGCCTCACTGGCCGACCGGATCTGGTACCCCGTGTGGGACCTGGGCCTCGCCCTCGACCACTCCGTCCGTACGCCGAGCGAGGCCCGCAAGACCGCGGGCGAGGACCTCAAGGTCCAGCTGGGACTGCTCGACGCCCGCCACATCGCGGGCGACCTCGGCCTCACCGCGGGCCTGCGCACCGCCGTCCTCGCCGACTGGCGCAATCAGGCGCCCAAGCGCCTCCCTGAACTCCAGGAGCTCTGCGCCGAGCGCGCCGAACGCCAGGGCGAGCTGCAGTACCTCCTCGAACCCGACCTCAAGGAGGCCCGCGGCGGTCTGCGCGACGCCACCGCCCTGCGCGCCGTCGCCGCCTCCTGGCTCGCCGACGCCCCGCGCGAGGGGCTCGCCGACGCCCGCCGCCGTCTGCTCGACGTACGCGACGCCCTGCACCTGACCACCGGACGCGCCACCGACCGCCTCTCCCTCCAGGAGCAGGACCAGGTCGCCGCGGAACTCGGCCTCCTGGACGCCGACACATTGCTCCGCCAGGTGTACGAGGCGGCACGCACCGTTTCGTATGCAAGTGACGTCACATGGCGTGAGGTGGGGCGTGTGCTGCGGTCGCGCGGCGCCCGGCCCCGGCTGCGCGCCATGCTGGGCGGCGGCAGCAAGCCGGCGCCCGAAAGGTCCCCGCTCGCCGAGGGCGTCGTCGAGCAGGACGGCGAGGTTGTGCTCGCGCGCACCGCGCGCCCCGAACGCGACCCCGTGCTCCCCTTGCGCGCCGCTGCGGCGGCCGCGCAGGCCGGTCTGCCGATGTCCCTGCACGCGGTACGGCGACTGGCGAGCGCCGCCCGGCCACTGCCCACCCCCTGGCCCGCCGAGGCGCGCGAGCAGCTCGTGACTTTGCTCGGCGCCGGAAGGCCCACCGTCGAGGTGTGGGAGGCCCTGGAGGCGGAAGGCCTGATCACCAGGCTGCTGCCCGACTGGGAGCGGGTGCGCTGCCGTCCCCAGCGCAATCCCGTGCACACCTGGACCGTCGACCGGCACCTGGTCGAGACGGCCGTGCGCGCCGCCGCGCTGACCCGCCGCGTCGGGCGTCCCGACCTCCTGCTGGTCGCCGCGCTGCTGCACGACATCGGCAAGGGCTGGCCCGGCGACCACTCGGTGGCCGGCGAGATCATCGCCCGCGACGTGGCCGCACGGATCGGCTTCGACCGCACGGACGTCGTCGTACTCGCCGCACTGGTACGCCACCACCTGCTGCTCATCGAGACCGCCACCCGGCGCGACCTGGAGGATCCGGCGACGGTCCGGTCCGTCGCCGAGGCGGTCGGCTCCCAGAGCACTCTCGAACTCCTGCACGCGCTCACCGAGGCCGACGCGCTGGCCACCGGGCCGGCCGCCTGGTCGTCATGGCGCGGTTCGCTGGTGGCCGACCTCGTCAAACGCGTCTCGGCGGTACTCGCCGGCGACGCCCCCGATGAGCCCGAGCCCGCGGCGCCCACGGCGGAGCAGGAACGACTCGCCGTCGAGGCGTTCCGCACCGGCGGACCCGTCCTCGCCCTGCGGGCGCAGACCGAGCCGCAACTCGAGACGTCCGCCGCCTCCGACCCCGACAAGCCCTCCGCCGATCCGGAGCCACTGGGCGTGGAGCTGCTCATCGCGGTGCCCGACCAGCCCGGAGTGCTGCCCGCGGTGGCAGGCGTGCTGGCCATGCACCGGCTGACGGTGCGCACCGCCGAGCTGCGGGCGCTGCCGCTGCCCGACGGGGTGAACGACGAGGCGTACGACTCGGTGCTGCTGCTCGACTGGCGCGTGGCCGCCGAGTACGGCTCGCTGCCGCAGGCCGCCCGCCTGCGCGCCGACCTGGTACGTGCGCTCGACGGGTCCCTCGACATCCCGGCCCGCCTCGCCGAACGCGATGCCGCCTATCCGCGGCGGCGCGGAACGGTGGCGCCTCCGCCGCGGGTCACGGTCGCCCCGGCGGCGTCCCGGCTCGCGACCGTGATCGAGGTACGCGCCAAGGACGCGCCCGGGCTGCTGCACCGCATCGGGCGCGCCCTGGAGGACGCCCGTGTACGCGTGCGCAGCGCGCATGTCAGCACGCTGGGCGCCAACGCCGTGGACGCGTTCTACGTGACCGGACCCGAGGGCGCGCCGCTGCCGGGGGAGGAGGCGGCTTCGGTGGCCCGGACCTTGGAGGAGACGTTGCGGGGCTGAGGACGTGCCTGCGGCTGAGGTGCTTCCGGTGCTGGACGCGCCTCAGCGACCGCAGGTCCCTCAGTGACCCCGACGTCTCCCAGTGCAGGGACGTCTTGCCCGGGTATCGGGGCATCCCACCCATGTATTGACGACGGGTGAGGGTGACCAGCTTGCCCGGGCGGATACCCTGGAGGGCGACCTGCTCCCGCACCCGACCCGAGGATCCACGACCGCCGTGTTCGATACTCTTTCCGATCGCCTCGCAGCGACATTCAAGAACCTCCGCGGCAAGGGGCGCCTCAGTGAGGCGGATATCGACGCCACGGCGCGCGAAATCCGTATCGCGCTGCTCGAGGCGGACGTGGCCCTGCCCGTCGTCCGCTCCTTCATCAAGCAGGTCAAAGAGCGTGCGGCCGGCGCCGAGGTCTCCCAGGCCCTGAACCCCGCCCAGCAGGTCATCAAGATCGTCAACGAGGAGCTGATCGGCATCCTCGGCGGCGAGACCCGCCGTCTGCGGTTCGCCAAGCAGCCGCCGACCGTGATCATGCTGGCGGGTCTGCAGGGTGCCGGTAAGACGACGCTCGCCGGAAAGCTCGGCCACTGGCTGAAGGCGCAGGGGCACGCGCCGCTGCTCGTGGCCTGTGACCTGCAGCGCCCGAACGCCGTCAACCAGCTCGCGGTCGTCGCCGAGCGCGCCGGCGTCGGCATCTACGCTCCGGAGCCGGGCAACGGCGTCGGCGACCCGGTCCAGGTCGCCAAGGACTCCATCGAGTACGCGCGCACCAAGCAGTACGACGTCGTGGTCGTCGACACTGCGGGCCGCCTCGGTATCGACCAGGAGATGATGCAGCAGGCCGCGGACATCCGTGACGCGGTCTCGCCGGACGAGGTCCTGTTCGTCGTCGACGCGATGATCGGTCAGGACGCGGTCAACACCGCGGAGGCCTTCCGGGACGGCGTCGGCTTCGACGGCGTGGTGCTCTCCAAGCTCGACGGTGACGCCCGCGGTGGTGCGGCGCTCTCGATCGCGCATGTCACCGGCCGCCAGATCATGTTCGCCTCCAACGGCGAGAAGCTGGACGACTTCGACGCGTTCCACCCGGACCGGATGGCGTCCCGCATCCTCGGCATGGGCGACGTGCTCACGCTGATCGAGAAGGCCGAGCAGACCTTCTCGCAGCAAGAGGCCGAGAAGATGGCCTCCAAGCTGGCGTCCGCCAAGGGCAAGGACTTCACGCTCGACGACTTCCTGGCGCAGATGGAGCAGGTCAGGAAGATGGGCTCCATCTCCAAGCTGCTCGGCATGCTGCCGGGGATGAACCAGATCAAGGACCAGATCAACAACCTCGACGAGCGGGACGTGGACCGCACCGCCGCGATCATCAAGTCGATGACGCCGGGCGAGCGGCAGGACCCGACGATCATCAACGGTTCCCGGCGCGCCCGTATCGCCAAGGGTTCCGGTGTCGAGGTCAGCGCGGTCAAGAACCTGGTCGAGCGGTTCTTCGAGGCGCGCAAGATGATGTCCCGCATGGCCCAGGGCGGCGGTATGCCGGGCATGCCCGGGATCCCGGGCATGGGTGGCGGCCCCGGCCGGCAGAAGAAGCAGCCCAAGAAGGCCAAGGGCAAGCAGCGCTCGGGCAACCCGATGAAGCGCAGGCAGCAGGAGCTGGACGAGGCCACGCGGCGCGAGCAGACCGCGGCTCAGGGCGGCGCCTTCGGCCTGCCGGCCGGGCAGCAGGCAGCTCAGGACTTCGAGCTGCCGGACGAGTTCAAGAAGTTCATGGGCTGAGGCGGCCGGTCCCGTCCGTTCGCCGTAAGGGGCGTCCGCAATGGCGGACGCCCCTTACCCGTTGGCGCGGGAGTGGTGGTGCGGGACTGTCGGCGGGGGCTCGTACTTCTTGCTGCGCCGCCGTCCGCGGGCCGTTGCCTGCTAGGCCGTACGCGCGATGAGGTAGCGGAAGACGTTCGGCATCCACACGGTGCCGTCCGGCCGCTGATGCGGATGCAGCGCTTCTGTGAGCTCCTTGTCGACCTGAACGTGGTCCGTCGCCTCGGCCGCCGCGTCGAACAGTCCCGTGGACAGCAGCCCCCGCACGGCACTCTCCATGTCGGCGTATCCGAAGGGGCAGGCCACCCGTCCGGAACCGTCGGGCCTCAGCCCCGCGCGCTGGGCGACCTCCTCCAGGTCGTCCCGCCCGGCGGAGCGCCAGCTGCCCGTGCTGTGCAGTGGATCCGCGAGCTTGGTGGCGACGCGCAGCACGGAGGACGTCGTGCAGCGCTCCGGAGGCCCCCATCCCGCCAGTACGACCTGGGCACCGCGCTCGGCCAGTGGAGCCGCGGCCGCAAGCAGCTCAACGAGCCCTTCGGAGTCTCCCGCCAGGCAGCCGATCGGCTGGAACGCGGTGACGAGGTTGTACGCGGGGCCGCCCGAGACGGCCGTGTCCATGGGATCTCCGTCGACGATCCGGACGCCGGCGCACGCGTACGTGCCCGGCGCACCGTCGGGCAGCATCCGCTGCCGGGCGAGGGCCAGCCGCTCGGGAGACGAAGAATCGACACCGGTGACGGATGCCCCCCGCCGCGCCGCCATCAGGAGGGCGAGTCCCGATCCGCAGCCGAGGCCGAGCAGCCGGGTGCCCGAGCCGGTCCCGAGTCGCTCGTACACCGCTTCGTAGAGCGGAACCAGCATCCGCTCCTGGATCTCCGCCCAGTCACGCGCGCGTGCACACAGGTCCAGAGGGGGCGTCGATTCCGAGTGGGGCTGATTTTGTCGCACGAGCGTAGATGTCATTAAGTGGCCCCAATCCGCCGAGAGTTACTGCCGTGGCCTGCTCCGCCGCTCCCCGTGCAGTGCACCCGCACCCCCCGTATGCCAGAAAACTCCGCTTCCGCCACGGCGTCCAGGGGTTACGGGCCAATGCTTGCGTGCCACCGCTGTGCGCCCCCGTGCGCCGTCGGACTGCCGCTGGTGAGCGCCCGACGGCGAGGCCGGGCTCACCGTGCAGAAGGGTGACCGTACGCTGTCTGGTCACCGACGAGCGGGCGGCGCCGGAGACGGACGCGAACCCTGGGTACGGCCGCGACAGCGGCGGAGGCATACTGAGTCCCCACAGGAGCGCGCGAACACCGGCCGAAACGTCACTTGCGCACCGGACGGTTACTGGTTTCCCGGCGCGATTACCGTGCCTACGCCCCGGGGCGTACGCGCCACTACGTACCACCTTGGCGTGAGCTGTGAAACTTCTCCGCAGATCAGCGCACCCGCCCTCGTCCGGACGCATGAGCGACGACTGACGGGTACGTGCAAATTATTTGGGATGCCCCGGAATAGGAACACTGAGGCACTCCGGCTCGTTCTCACGACGTGAGCACGACACCACCTGTTCTCGCCGCAGAGCTGGCGCAGGCGTGGGCCGACATTCAGCGGTACCACCCCGAGCTGCCGGATCTTGCCGAGCCCGAATCCCTGATCGGGGAGTCGTCGTCCGCCTGCGGGCACGAGCTCTCCTTCGAGCGACTGCTCCATGAGGCAGTCCACGGCATCGCCGCCGCGCGCGGAATCCGCGACACCTCGCGCGCCGGCCGCTACCACAACCGCAGATTCCTCGCGATCGCCGAGGAGATGGGCCTGGACCACCCGGACGAGCCGCACCCCAGCAGCGGTTTCTCCCTGGTCACGCTCAACCCCGAGGCGAAGAAGCGCTACCGCCCCACGATCGAGCGGCTGCAGCGCGCCCTGAAGGCGCACTCCGCCGCGACCGCGGGAGACACGGCGCGCAGCTTCCGGGGCCCGGCCGCCCGGCACGGCTCCTCCGGGGGCGGCGTCCGCGTCAAGGCGGTGTGCGACTGCGGGCGCAATGTGCGGGTCGTCCCGTCCGTCCTGGCCCAGGCGCCGATCGTCTGCGGGGGCTGCGGCAAGCCGTTCCGCATCCCCGAGGCGGTCGCCGCGATCGCGAGCTGAACCGCTCCGGAGCCCGCACGGCGCCGGGTCCGGGCGCCATGCGGGCTGCCCTGATGGCGGCGCCGGTCCCGGTTCGGCCGTGTCCTTGGCGTATGGCACAATGGTCAGCTGTACTCGACAGTCGCATAGGACCCCTCTCTCCTCCGGCTGACGCGTCCATCGGGCCGATCGGGTACCGCAACCCCACGCGGCATCTCGTTGTGCCCAACCACGTCAAACCAGGAGAATCCACTCCCGTGGCAGTCAAGATCAAGCTGAAGCGTCTGGGCAAGATCCGTTCGCCTCACTACCGCATCGTCGTCGCCGACTCCCGTACCCGCCGTGACGGCCGGGCCATCGAGGAGATCGGTCTGTACCACCCGGTGCAGAACCCGTCGCGCATCGAGGTCGACGCCGAGCGCGTGGCGTACTGGCTGGGTGTCGGCGCGCAGCCGACCGAGCCCGTTCTGGCCATTCTGAAGAAGACCGGCGACTGGCAGAAGTTCAAGGGCGAGCCCGCCCCGGCGCCGCTGCTCGTTGCCGAGGCGAAGGCCACGCGCCCGTCGTTCGACGCCCTGGGCGGCGAGGACGAGGGCAAGGGTGAGGCCATCACCCAGAAGAAGAAGGCTGAGAAGAAGGACGAGGCTGCGGCCGAGTCCGAGTCGACCGAGGCCTGAGCATGCTCGAGGAGGCTCTCGAGCACCTCGTGAAGGGCATCGTCGACAACCCTGACGATGTGCAGGTGGCCTCGCGCAACCTGCGCCGCGGGCGCGTGCTCGAGGTCCGGGTCCACCCCGACGACCTCGGCAAGGTGATCGGTCGCAACGGCCGTACCGCGCGCGCCCTGCGCACCGTCGTGGGCGCCATCGGCGGCCGCGGCGTCCGCGTCGACCTGGTCGACGTCGACAACGTCCGCTGACGCAGAACGCAGCACCGGCTCGGGCCGGGGAGGGCCACTGGGCCGTCCCCGGCCCGTAGCCGTATGAGCCGTCTTCGGCTCGCAGTCGTTCCGACAGGAGATCAAGCACAGTGCAGCTGGTAGTCGCACGGATCGGCCGCGCCCACGGCATCAAGGGCGAGGTCACCGTCGAGGTACGTACCGACGAGCCGGAACTGCGGCTCGCGCCCGGCGCCGTCCTGGCCACCGACCCGGCCGCCACCGGACCGCTCACCATCGAGACGGGCCGCGTCCACAGCGGCCGCCTCCTGCTGCGCTTCGAGGGTGTGGCCGACCGCAACGCCGCCGAGGCGCTGCGCAACACACTCCTGATCGCCGAGGTCGACCCGGAGGAACTGCCCGAGGGCGAGGACGAGTACTACGACCACCAGCTGATCGATCTGGACGTGGTCACCAAGGACGGCGTGGAGGTCGGCCGGATCACTGAGATCTCGCACCTGCCCTCGCAGGACCTCTTCGTCGTGGAGCGCCCGGACGGCAGCGAGGTCTTCGTCCCGTTCGTCGAGGAGATCGTCACCGAGATCGACCTCGAGGAACAGCGCGCGGTCATCGACCCGCCGCCCGGCCTGATCGACGACCAGGCGGACCGCAACGAAGTCGCTGATGGGCACAGCGCCTCGTCTCGGGAAGAGGCGTAATGCGGCTCGACGTCGTCACGATCTTCCCCGAGTACCTGGAACCGCTGAACGTCTCCCTGGTCGGCAAGGCACGCGCGCGTGGGCAGCTCGACGTCCGCGTGCACGACCTCAGGCAGTGGACGTACGACCGGCACAACACGGTCGACGACACGCCGTACGGCGGCGGCCCGGGCATGGTCATGAAGACCGAGCCGTGGGGCGACGCACTCGACGAGATACTCGCCGACGGCTACGAGACGGACTCCCGCGGACCCGTCCTCGTCGTCCCCACCCCCAGCGGACGCCCTTTCACCCAGGAACTCGCCGTCGAGCTCTCCGAGCGTCCCTGGCTGATCTTCACGCCCGCGCGGTACGAGGGCATCGACCGCCGCGTCATCGACGAGTACGCCACCCGGATGCCCGTCTACGAGGTGTCCATCGGCGACTACGTGCTGGCCGGCGGCGAGGCTGCCGTCCTGGTCGTCACGGAGGCCGTGGCCCGGCTGCTGCCCGGCGTGCTCGGCAACGCCGAGTCCCACCGCGACGACTCCTTCGCTCCGGGCGCCATGGCCAACCTCCTTGAGGGGTCCGTCTACACCAAGCCGCCCCAGTGGCGCGGCCGCGGCATCCCGGACGTCCTGCTCAGCGGGCACCACGGCAAGATCGCGCGATGGCGCAGGGACGAGGCGCTGCGGCGTACGACGCGCAACCGGCCCGACCTGATCGAGCGCTGCGACCCGTCGGCCTTCGACAAGAAGGACCGCGAAATGCTCTCCATCCTGGGGTGGGCACCGGACCCCGAGGGGGCGCCGCACGGGCGATTTTGGCGCAGGCCAGAGGCCGTGGAAGAATAGGCCGCTGTTGTGCGCCGTCCGGCGTGCGCCCCTGCCACAGGGGGACACGACGCCCGCCCCGACGGCCGCGGCACTCGTACTCCCATCAACGACATCCCGTTGATGACCTGTGGCATCAGCGAAGAAAGCAGACGATCATGTCTCACCTGCTCGACTCCGTCGACAGCGCGTCGCTGCGCAGCGACATCCCGGCCTTCCGCCCGGGTGACACCGTCAACGTCCACGTCCGCGTCATCGAGGGCAACCGCTCCCGTGTGCAGCAGTTCAAGGGCGTTGTGATCCGTCGCCAGGGCTCCGGTGTCCGTGAGACCTTCACGGTCCGCAAGGTCTCCTTCTCCGTAGGCGTCGAGCGCACCTTCCCGGTGCACACCCCGATCGTCGAGAAGATCGAGCTCGTCACCCGCGGTGACGTGCGCCGCGCCAAGCTGTACTACCTGCGCGACCTGCGCGGCAAGGCGGCGAAGATCAAGGAGAAGCGCGAGAGCTGAGCTCCCGCGAACAAGGCGTAAGCGGACGTCACAGCGGGGCCGGATACCATCTGGCCCCGATGGACACCGCAGAACAGCCGACGGAGCGCGACCGCTCCTCCCGCCCTTCCCAGTCCGAGGAGATCTCGGATCCCGAGGGGCCGGAGGGCCGGTCGCGCTCTGCGTTGGGGCCCACCGCGACGGGGCCCACCGCGCTGGTGGGCAGGATCACGCAGTGGCTGCCCGGCGGACGCTTCACTCTGACCGTGCTGCTCTGCCTGGTCTTTCTGCTGCTTCTCAGCCGGTTTGTGATGCAGCCGTTCCAGATCCCGAGCGGCTCCATGCAGCCCGCGTTCCGGGTGGGGGACCGCGTACTCGTCAACAAGTTGGCGTACCGTTTCGGTGCTGAGCCGCTCCGCGGTGACGTCGTGGTCTTCGACGGCACCGGGTACTTCGGCGACGCCGACTACATCAAGCGGGTCGTGGGCGTAGGGGGAGACCATGTGGTCTGCTGCGACAAGCAGGGGAGGATCGAGGTGAACGACCGGTCGGTGGACGAGACGTACCTCTACCCGGGAGACACCCCCTCGCAGGTCGAATTCGATGTCGTCGTACCCGAAGGAAGACTCTTCGTGCTCGGCGACCACCGCAGCGACTCCAGTGACTCCCGCGACCACCTCGGATCGCCCGGCGGCGGCATGATCCCCGTCGACGACGTGATCGGACGAGCCGACTGGATCGGCTGGCCGTTCGACCGATGGACCTCTCTGCGGCATCCGGACGTCTTCGCGCGCGTGCCCGCTCCCGGCGGTGCGCATGGGTAGCCGCGGACGTCCGCGCGCCGACCACCGCGGCGACACCAGGCTGCCCACCGGGTCCCGGCCCACCAGCGGCCCCGTACTGCCCGGCCGTGCCGAACGGCGCAAGCTCGCACGCAAGGTCAAGCGGCGCCGGCAACGCTCCGCGCTGAAGGAGATCCCGCTCCTCGTCGGTGTCGCCCTGCTGATAGCCCTCGTCCTGAAGACGTTCCTCGTGCAGGCCTTCGTGATCCCGTCGGGCTCCATGGAGCAGACGATCAAGATCGGCGACCGGGTGCTCGTGGACAAGCTGACCCCGTGGTTCGGCGCGAAGCCGCAGCGTGGCGACGTCGTCGTCTTCAAGGACCCCGGTGAGTGGCTCAAGGGGGAGCAGAGCCAGCAGACGGACGATCCCGTGGTGGTCAAGCAGATCAAGCAGGGGCTGACCTTCATCGGCCTGCTGCCCTCCGCCGACGACCGGGACCTGATCAAGCGTGTCATCGCGGTCGGTGGAGACACGGTGAAGTGCTGTGACGCGCAGGGGCGGGTCACCGTCAACGGCGTGCCGCTGAGCGAGCCGTACATCAACCCGGGCGACAAGCCGTCGGCGCTGGAGTTCGAGGTGCAGGTCCCCAAGGGGCGGCTCTGGGTGATGGGCGACCACCGGGGGAACTCCGCGGACTCCCGGTACCACCAGGACGAGGCATTCAGCGGAACCGTCTCCGAGGACGAGGTGGTCGGCCGGGCCCTCGTCATCGCGTGGCCCGTGAACCACTGGCGCAGACTGGAAGAGCCGGAGACGTACGCATCCGTGCCCGACGCGAGCAGCGGATCGACCACCGCGCTCGGGCCGTCGCATAGGCTGGCGTCCGCGGATCTCAACGGATTGATCCCGCTCCCGAGCCCTGCGGAACTCCCGCTCGTTATGGGAGTGGTGGGCCTGCGTCGCATGGGACGCAGGCTGCGGCACGGAGTGAGGAGTGGATGTGGGGGATTTGGCGGTCGGCGCACGGTCCGGACACGACGGCCCGGAGGATCAGCCAGGTCGTCCCGGTCGACCGGGTGCGGCAGACGGCGTGATCCCCGGGAGTGAGACCGGCGGCGGCGGTGGTGACGGCGACGACGGGAACGGCGGCGAGGGCGGAGGCGGCGGTCGTCCCGGCGGCTCGGGCCGCCATGGCGGGCAGCCGAAGAAGCCGCGCTCCTTCTGGAAGGAGCTTCCGCTGCTCATCGGCATCGCGCTGGTCCTCGCGCTGCTGATCAAGACCTTCCTTGTGCAGGCGTTCTCGATCCCCTCGGACTCCATGCAGAACACTCTGCAGCGGGGCGACCGGGTGCTGGTCGACAAGCTGACCCCGTGGTTCGGTTCGGAGCCGGAGCGCGGCGAGGTCGTCGTCTTCCACGACCCGGACAACTGGCTGGCGGGCGAGCCGACCCCCACGCCGAACCCGGTGCAGAAGTTCCTCGGCTGGATCGGTCTGATGCCGTCCGCCGAGGAGAAGGACCTCATCAAGCGGGTCATCGCCGTGGGCGGCGACACCGTCGAGTGCGAGGGCACGGGCCCGCTCAAGGTCAACGGCAAGGCGCTGAACGAGCCGTACGTCTACGCGGGAAACACCCCGTGCAGCGTGGACGACCAGGGCGGCCAGTTCAAGATCACGGTACCCAAGGGCAAAATCTGGGTCATGGGCGACCACCGGCAGAACTCGCTGGACTCCCGCTATCACCAGAACGACTCCGGCGGCGGAGCCGTCCCCGTGGACAACGTCGTGGGCCGTGCCGTCGTGATCGCCTGGCCGCCCACCCGCTGGGCGACTCTGCCGGTTCCCGACACCTTCGATCAGCCGGGCCTGAGCGCCGCCCTGGGGGCGACTCCGGGGGCTCTGGGGCTGGCGGGCGCCGTGCCGCTCGTGGTGTGGCGGCGCAGGCGGGTTGCCTTCGGTAACTCCGGGGTTTCTGGCGCGCGTACCGCCGGGTAGGGTGCCGTCCCAGATCACCGATCTTCCGCGGTCCGGACGCCGTGCCGCGAGGTCGAGTCTCCGACCTGGGGGAGCACTGGGATGAGCAGGACAAGTCGTACAGGCGAGGGCCACGGCCGGCTCGGCAGCGTGCTGTCGGGGCTGGCCGTGGCCCTCGGCTGTGTGCTCTTCCTCGGAGGGTTCGCCTGGGGCGCGATCGTGTACCAGCCGTACACCGTGCCGACCGACTCGATGACCCCGACGATCAACGCCGGCGACCGTGTCCTGGCGCAGCGCATCGACGGCAGCGAGGTCCGGCGCGGTGACGTCGTCGTCTTCAACCAGGCCTCCTGGAGCGACCTGCCCATGGTCAAGCGGGTGGTGGCGGTGGGCGGCGACAAGATCGCCTGCTGCACCGACGGCAAGCTGACGGTCAACGGCAAGGAGATCGACGAGCCGTATCTCGCCAAGGGCACCGCGGCCGAACTGAACGGGATTCCGGCCATCACCGTGCCGAAGGGGCGGCTCTTCCTGCTGGGCGACGAGCGCAGCGGCTCGCTGGACTCGACCGCCCACCTCCAGGAGGTGGGCAGCGGATCCGTGCCGCGCAGCGCCGTGGCCGCCCGCGTCGAGGCGGTGGCCTGGCCGGTCGGCGGCATGCTGCCCCGGCCCACGGGTTTCGAGGCGCTGCCCGGCGGTATCTCCCAGCAGGGACCGCTGCGGCTCATGCTCGCCGCGGTGGCGGCGGGGGCCGTGCTCGTGCTGGGCGGCGCCGCGTTCGGGTCGCTGGCCGCGCGTCTGGGGCGCAGCCGTGGTCGCAGTGGTGCCGGGCGGAGGGAGCCTGTGCGTGTCCGCTGAGGTGAGGGCCGGATCGGGCAAGGGCGAGCCGGACATGGCCGGCGATGCCGGGCGTGGGGAGCCGGGGCCGTTGCGGAAGGTGGCACGCGTCGTGCTGCTCGACCCGCAGGACCGCATCCTGCTGCTGCACGGTCACGAGCCGGGCGACCCTGCGGACGACTGGTGGTTCACGCCCGGTGGCGGCGTGGAGGGCGACGAGACCCGCGAGCAGGCGGCACGGCGTGAGCTCGCGGAGGAGACTGGCATCACGGAGGTCGAGCTGGGGCCGGTGCTGTGGCAGCGGACCTGCTCCTTCCCCTTCGCCGGGCAGCGCTGGAACCAGGACGAGTGGTACTACCTGGGCCGTACGGCGCAGACGGCGACCACGGCGGCCGGGCTCACGGAGCTGGAGCGGCGCAGCGTTGCCGGAGCCCGTTGGTGGACGTGCCAGGAACTGACCGAGGCACATGAGACGGTGTATCCGACCAAGCTCGCCGGGCTGCTTCGCAGACTGCTCGACGAGGGTCCTCCTGACCGGCCCGAGGTTCTTGACACCGAAATCGTCTAGGGGCCCGCGGGGCTGGTGGACAATAGGGGGACGCACGGCTGAAGGGGAACATGCCATGAGCGCCGAGGACCTCGAGAAGTACGAGACCGAGATGGAGCTGAAGCTCTACCGGGAGTACCGCGACGTCGTCGGTCTGTTCAAATACGTGATCGAGACCGAACGGCGCTTCTACCTCACCAACGACTACGAGATGCAGGTGCACTCGGTCCAGGGCGAGGTGTTCTTCGAGGTGTCCATGGCGGACGCCTGGGTGTGGGACATGTACCGGCCTGCCCGGTTCGTCAAGCAGGTACGGGTCCTGACGTTCAAGGACGTGAACATCGAAGAGCTGAACAAGAGCGACCTGGAGCTCCCGGGCGGGTGAGTCCGCTCATGCTGCGGATGCCGCTCGTGCCGCCGCTGCCGGTGATGCGGACCGAGGAGAACCCCTCGGGCGGGTGACGGAGTTATCCACAACCGCCGGGTTGTCCACCAAGATCCAATAGGTGGAGGCGGATGCGTGACGGTTGGCGCCGGAGGTGGTGCCGACATGAACGCACGAAGCGCACTCGGCAGGTACGGCGAGGACCTGGCAGCACGGCGGTTGTCCGAGGCCGGGATGACGGTCCTGGAGCGCAACTGGCGCTGCGGCAGAACGGGCGAGATCGACATCGTGGCCAGGGACGGTGACGTCCTGGTCGTCTGCGAGGTGAAGACTCGCAGAGCGGGGTGCTTCGAGCATCCGATGGCGGCTGTCACGCCGGTGAAGGCCGAGCGGCTGCGCGGCCTCGCCGAGCGATGGATCCACGCCCATGGGGGCGCGCCGCCCGGAGGGGTGCGCATCGATCTCGTGGGGGTCGTGCTGCCCGGCCGGGGCGCCGCGGTGGTCGAGCATGTGCGGGGGGCGGCCTGATGGGGTTCGCGCGTACGTGCTCGGTGGCGCTGGTGGGCGTCGAGGGCGTGGTCGTCGAGGTGCAGGCGGACCTGGAACCTGGCGTGGCCGCGTTCACGCTGGTGGGCCTGCCCGACAAGAGCCTCTCCGAGAGCCGGGACCGGGTCAGGGCCGCGGTGGTCAACTCGGGCGCGGAGTGGCCGCAGAAGAAACTCACGGTGGGCCTCAGCCCCGCCTCGGTGCCCAAGGGCGGCAGCGGCTTCGATCTGGCCGTCGCCTGCGCCGTCCTCGGGGCCGCCGAGCGGATCGATCCACAGGTGCTCTCCGACATCGTCATGATCGGAGAACTGGGTCTGGACGGCCGGGTCCGCCCTGTGCGGGGCGTCCTGCCGGCCGTGCTGGCTGCGGCGGACGCGGGTTACGAACAGGTGGTGGTCCCGGAGTGCACGGCGGCTGAGGCCATGCTGGTTCCCGGGCTTTCGGTGCTGGGTGTGCGGAGCCTGCGGCAGCTCATCGCGGTGCTGACGGACGAGCCGGTGCCCGAGGAGGAGCCGGACGAGGAGGGCCGCCCCGATCCGCTGCTCGCGGGTCTGTGCATGCCCGGCGCGGGCCTGGGGACGGGCCTGAGCGGCATCGGGGCCGTCGACCAGGAGCACGGTCACGATCTCGCGGACGTCGTGGGCCAGCTGTCGGCACGTACGGCGATGGAAGTCGCCGCAGCCGGCGGGCACCATGTGTTCCTGCAAGGGCCTCCGGGAGCCGGCAAGACGATGCTTGCGGAGCGGATGCCGGCCATCCTGCCGAGGCTGACCAGGGAGGAGTCCCTGGAGGTGACGGCGGTCCACTCGGTCGCCGGCATGCTGCCGCCGGGAAAGCCGATGGTGGACAGCCCGCCCTACTGCGCCCCGCACCACTCGGCGACCATGCAGTCACTGGTCGGCGGCGGCCAGGGAGTGGCCCGGCCCGGCGCCGTGTCGCTCGCCCATCGAGGCGTGCTGTTTCTGGACGAAGCCCCTGAATTCAGCAGCCACGCCCTCGACGCCCTGCGTCAGCCTCTCGAATCGGGTCATGTGGTGATCGCGCGCAGCGCGGGCGTGGTGCGGCTGCCGGCCAAGTTCCTGATGGTTCTGGCCGCCAACCCCTGTCCGTGCGGCAGGTTCACGGTGGCGGGGGACGGGTGCGACTGCCCTCCCTCCGTCATCCGCCGCTATCAGGCCCGGCTCTCCGGCCCCCTGCTCGACCGGGTGGACCTGAGAGTGCCGGTCGAGCGCGTGACCCGCTCCGAGCTGACGGCGGCCGGGGCACAGGGCGAGTCGACCCGCACCGTCGCAGAGCGGGTGCGCGCGGCACGGGAGCGCTCGGCCGCGAGACTCGCGGGCACTCCGTGGCGAACGAACGGCGAGGTGCCGGGGCACGAGCTGCGCAGCAGATGGCGGGCCCTGCCCGGGGCAATGGCCGAGGCCGAGCGCGATCTCGAGCGCGGTCTGCTGACGGCCCGCGGACTCGACCGGGTCCTCAGGGTCGCGTGGACCATCGCGGACCTGGCCGGACACGACCGTCCTGATGCCGGCGACGTGGCGCTGGCGCTGCAGCTGCGCACCGGGATTCAACGAGGGGTACCGATGGCGATCGGCGTTTCGCGATGAGCGGGGGCGGCGGCGCCGTGACGGACGACGAGCGGCTGGCCAGAGTCGCCCTCACCCGGATCATCGAGCCCGGGGACGAGGCAGGCGGCAGGTGGCTGCGGGAGTTCGGGGCCGTGTCTGTGGTGCGGTGCATCGTCGGCGGCGGGGAGCCGCTGCCCGGTGTGTCCCTGAAGCGCTGGGCGGGGCTGCGGTCGCGGGCCGCCCATGCGTGTCCGGAGCGGGACCTGGCCGTGGCGCGGGAAGCGGGCGCACGGTTCGTCTGCCCCGGGGATGTGGAGTGGCCGGCGCAGCTGGACGACCTGGGGGACACCCGGCCCGTCGGGTTGTGGGTGCGCGGCCGGCCCTCGCTGCGGATATGGGCGCTGCGTTCCGTCGCGGTCGTGGGAGCGCGCGCCTGCACCGAGTACGGCGCGCACATGGCCGCGAACCTGAGCGCCGGGCTCGCCGAGCGCGGCTGGGTCGTGGTGTCCGGCGGTGCCTACGGAGTGGACGGCGCAGCGCACCGCGGGGCGCTCGGGGCCGGCGGGGCGACCGTCGCGGTGCTGGCGTGCGGGGTCGACCGGCCCTATCCACGTGGCCACACCCAGTTGATCGGGCGCATCGCGGAACAGGGACTGGTCGTGGGCGAGTTGCCGCCCGGCGACCATCCCACGCCCAGCAGGTTCATCCTCCGCAACAGGGTGATCGCCGCGCTCACCCGGGGCACCGTCGTCGTGGAGGCGGCGTACCGCAGCGGTGCGCTCGTCACCGCACGCAGTGCGCAGCGCATGAGCCGCCCGACGATGGGGGTGCCGGGTCCCGCCACCAGCGGGCTCTCCTCCGGGGTGCATGAGCTGCTCCGCGGGGAGGCGGTCCTTGTCACGGACGCCGCAGAAGTGATCGAGCTCGTCGGGGACATCGGTGAGCTTGCTCCGGAGCGTCGCGGCCCGGTTCTGCCGCGCGACCTGCTCGATCCCGGCGCGGCACGGGTGCTGTCCGCGCTGCCGGCCCGGCAGGCCGCGGCCGTGGGAGACATCGCCCGCGGGGCGGGCACGAGCGTGGATGACGCAGTCGCCAGGTTGTACGAACTCAGGTCACTGGGGTTCGTCGAACGACACGGCGATGGCTGGCAGTTGACACGCCAGGCGGTCGTGCCGGTCTCTCCGAATCCCAGTTTTTCGTGACGGAGTGTGCCCCGCTCGCCTTGTGTCCACTGGATGTCCTTGGGATTTACCGCAGTTGGCGTTCTGTGGCAGTCACGCACTGCGACGGGCGTGACTCTGCGGGACGCGCGGCGGAACGTTCCTGCGTGCGGGGGATCTCTTGGCCTTCGCGCACCGCGACACCACAGTCACGCTACGCTCACGAGGATTCCGGCTCAGGACTCCGATTCAGATGCTTACTTGAGAATCGGGCCGGCACAGCCCGGCCCACAGTTCACGGCAGAACGGCACAAGGCGACGAATGCCCCAGCACACCTCCGGGTCTGACCGGGCGGCAGTTCCGACCGCTGCCCGCGGCAGCGTGCGGCCTCCCGCTCCCTCGTCGCTCGACGAGCTGTGGAGGTCGTACAAGGCGACGGGTGACGAGCGGTTGCGGGAGCAGCTGATCCTGCACTACTCGCCGCTGGTGAAGTATGTCGCGGGCAGGGTGAGCGTAGGGCTGCCGCCCAACGTGGAGCAGGCGGACTTCGTCTCGTCCGGGGTGTTCGGCCTGATCGACGCGATCGAGAAGTTCGACATCGACCGCGAGATCAAGTTCGAGACATATGCGATCACGCGCATCCGCGGGGCCATGATCGACGAGCTGCGGGCGCTGGACTGGATTCCGCGGTCCGTCCGGCAGAAGGCGCGGAACGTGGAGCGGGCCTACGCCACGCTCGAGGCGCAACTGCGGCGGACGCCGTCGGAGGCCGAGGTGGCCGCCGAGATGGGCATCGCCGTGGAGGAACTGCACGCGGTTTTCAGTCAATTGTCTCTGGCGAACGTGGTGGCCCTGGAAGAGCTGCTGCACGTGGGCGGCGAGAGCGGGGACCGCCTGAGCCTCATGGACACGCTCGAGGACACCGCGGCCGACAATCCGGTGGAGGTGGCCGAGGACCGTGAGCTGCGGAGATTCCTCGCCCGGGCCATCAACACACTGCCGGAGCGCGAGAAGACCGTGGTGACCCTCTACTACTACGAGGGCCTCACACTGGCCGAGATCGGCAATGTGCTCGGTGTGACGGAGAGCCGGGTGAGCCAGATCCACACGAAATCCGTCCTCCAGCTGAGAGCGAAACTGGCCAGTTTCGGCCGGTGACGGCGCGGTGCGGAGGGCGCCCGATCGTCCCGAGGCCACGTCTGCGGCGTCTGTGTACCGCTGCCTCCCCTGCCTTGCGCGGCGTCCGTACAGTGGACGGGTGCCAAGGATTCGAGCGGCCTCTGTGGCCGAGCACCGGTCGATGCAGCGCAGCGCCCTGCTGGACGCCGCGCGCTCCCTTCTGTCCGAGGGCGGTACGGAGGCTCTGACCTTCCCCGCCCTCGCCGAGCGCACAGGCCTGGCGAGGTCCTCCGTCTACGAGTACTTCCGCTCCCGCGCCGCCGTCGTCGAAGAGCTCTGCGAGGTCGACTTCCCCGTGTGGGCGGCCGAGGTCGAGTCCGCGATGAGGCAGGCCGACACGCCCGAGGGCAAGGTCGAGGCCTATGTGCGCAGGCAGCTCGCCCTGGTCGGCGACCGGCGCCACCGGGCCGTCGTCGCCATCTCCGCGAGCGAACTCGACGCGGGGGCCCGCGAGAAGATCCGTGCCGCACACGGAGGGCTCGTCGCCATGATCGTGGAGGCACTGGGCGACATGGGGCACGCGGAGCCGCGACTGGCCGCGATGCTGCTTCAAGGGATCGTCGACGCCGCGGTACGCCGGATCGAGCTGGGCGTGGCGGAGAGCCCCGCTGCGATCACCGAGGCGGCGGTGGGGATGGCCCTGCGCGGCGTACACGGCGGTGTCCAAGGCTGACCACCGTCTGCCGTCTGCCGTCTGCCGTCTGCCGTCTGCCGTCTGCCGTCTGCTGTCTGCCGAGTGCCGGGCGCGGGTGTTCGGGCGTACGACGCAGGCGCCGCTGCCCGCGGAGGCCCGCCCACCGCGCCCCCGCGGGCAGCGGGACCCCCGCCACCGGCAGCAGCCGTGACGGCCCCCTGTGCAGCAGCCACGGCGGCAGCAGCGACAGAGGGTTCAGGTAGAGGTCGCCTCTCCTCAGACCCCAGTGGAGGCACGCCGTGCCCGGGCAGTGGGAGCCGCCCGCCTCCACGGTGCCGATGATCTGGCCGGCCGCCACCTCGTCGCCCTTCTCGACCTGCGCCCGTACGGGTTCGTAGGTCGTGCGCAGCGGCGGGTCGCCGGTGCCGTCCAGCTCCACGGCAATCACTCCCCGGCCCGCCACCCGGCCCGCGAAGGAGACCCGGCCGGGCGCGACGGCCCGCACCGGTGCCCCGGCGGCAGCGGCCAGGTCCACGCCCCTGTGGCCCGGGCCGTACTCCGTCGCCGGGGGCTCCCAGCCGCGTACCACCACAGGGCGCACGCCCACCGGCCACAGGGCCGCCACAGCGGGTACCGGGTCGGCGGGGCCGGCCCGACCCTGAGCCGCCGCACCCCCCGGCCCCGGAGCCGCTCGCTGAACCCCTCTCACCGCCGCGGCGGGCCCTGCCGCGGCGGTCGGCAAGCCCGCCACCGCAGCCGCCAGCACCACCGCCACGGCCATCCACAATCTGCTTGTCCATCCCATGCGGGAACCGTGTCGCACCCCTGCGGATCCCGGGGATCATGGCCTGGATCTGTGGACTACCGGCCGGTTGTGGACAGCGGCGTCACCCGGTGCCTCCAAGGTCCCGTACACTTCTGGTGGCGATCCGGGTCACCGGGTCGACTTCGCACGCCCCGACACCAAGCGCCTCCGTCAAAAGAGGAAGCCGGTGTCAGCGCCCCTCGGTCCCTCGTGGCACGGCGCACAGCGGGCGTCAGGCGCGAGTGCCGTCCGGCACACGCGGCACAACCGAGAACCTCAAGGAGTACGGCCATGGCCGTCGTCACGATGCGGGAGCTGCTGGAGAGCGGCGTCCACTTCGGTCACCAGACCCGCCGTTGGAACCCGAAGATGAAGCGCTTCATCTTCACCGAGCGCAACGGCATCTACATCATCGACCTGCTCCAGTCGCTGTCGTACATCGACCGCGCCTACGAGTTCGTCAAGGAGACCGTCGCCCACGGCGGCACGGTCATGTTCGTCGGCACGAAGAAGCAGGCGCAGGAGGCCATCGCCGAGCAGGCCACCCGCGTCGGCATGCCCTACGTCAACCAGCGCTGGCTGGGCGGCATGCTCACCAACTTCTCGACCGTCTACAAGCGTCTGCAGCGCCTCAAGGAGCTCGAGCAGATCGACTTCGAGGACGTCGCGGCCTCCGGTCTGACCAAGAAGGAGCTCCTGGTCCTCTCCCGCGAGAAGGCCAAGCTGGAGAAGACCCTCGGTGGTATCCGCGAGATGCAGAAGGTGCCCAGCGCCGTCTGGATCGTGGACACCAAGAAGGAGCACATCGCGGTCGGTGAGGCCCGGAAGCTCAACATCCCGGTCGTCGCCATCCTCGACACCAACTGCGACCCGGACGAGGTCGACTACAAGATCCCGGGCAACGACGACGCGATCCGCTCCGTCACCCTGCTCACCCGCGTGATCGCCGACGCCGTCGCCGAGGGCCTCATCGCCCGCTCCGGTGTCGCCGCCGAGGCCAAGGGCGAGAAGGCCGCGGGCGAGCCGCTCGCCGAGTGGGAGCGCGACCTCCTCGAGGGCGAGAAGAAGGCCGACGAGGCTCCGGCCGCCGAGGCCGAGAAGCCGGCCGACGCTCCGGCCGCCGAGGCCGAGAAGCCGGCCGACGCTCCGGCCGCCGAGGCTGAGCAGCCGGTCGAGGCCGCTGCCGAGGCTCCGGCCGCGGACGCCGAGCAGGCCTGACCCACGTCGGGTTGATGACGGCGGGAGCGGTGAACAGCTCTCCCATGGCCCCACGGGCATGGGAGGCACCCCCATCGCCCCCGCCGTTCACCTGTAGATCAGCGGCGAGTCACGGATCTGCACACGCAGGGAGATCCCGGCACCGTAGAACCCCGTAGAACCCGCAGATCTTCGATCTTCCAGACTTCGAGAAAGATTCACAGACTCATGGCGAACTACACCGCCGCCGACGTCAAGAAGCTTCGTGAGCTCACCGGCGCCGGCATGATGGACTGCAAGAAGGCGCTGGACGAGGCCGAGGGCAACGTCGACAAGGCCGTCGAGCTTCTCCGCGTCAAGGGCCAGAAGGGCGTCGCCAAGCGCGAGGGCCGCTCCGCCGAGAACGGCGCCGTCGTCTCCCTGATCGCCGACGACAACACCTCGGGTGTCCTCGTCGAGCTGAAGTGCGAGACCGACTTCGTCGCCAAGGGCGAGAAGTTCCAGGCCGTCGCGAACGCCCTGGCCGCCCACGTCGCCAAGACCTCCCCGGCCGACATCGAGGCGCTGCTCGCCTCCGAGATCGAGCCCGGCAAGACCGTCCAGGCGTTCGTCGACGAGGCCAACGCCAACCTGGGCGAGAAGATCGTCCTGGACCGCTTCGCGCAGTTCTCCGACGGTTACGTCCTGGCGTACATGCACCGCACGATGCCGGACCTCCCGCCGCAGATCGGCGTCCTCGTCGAGCTCGACAAGGAGAACGCCGAGGTCGCCAAGGGCATCGCCCAGCACATCGCCGCCTTCGCGCCGAAGTACCTCGCCAAGGAGGACGTCCCGGCCGAGGTCGTCGAGGCCGAGCGCCGCGTCGCCGAGGAGACCACGCGCAACGAGGGCAAGCCCGAGGCCGCGATCCCGAAGATCGTCGAGGGCCGCGTGAACGGCTTCTTCAAGGAGGCCACCCTCCTGGGCCAGCCGTACGCGCTCGACAACAAGAAGTCCGTCCAGCAGGTCCTGAACGAGGCCGGTGTCACCCTGAAGCGCTTCTCGCGCATCAAGGTCGGCATCTGAGTCCGTACCGCGATCGACGGAAGACCCCGCTAGGGTCGACAGCAGTCGTCCGCGTACGCCACGCGCGCGTGCGCGACGGGCGACAGCAGAGCTGACGAGGAGGCCATTGCCGAGCATGGGATGCGAACACCCCACCGGCAATGGCCTTCTTGGTATGTGCACCATGAGGAGATCTCCATGACCACCAGGGCCGACAAGGGCGAGACGAGCGACGACGGCAAAGTGCCCGGCCGATTTCTGCTGAAGCTTTCCGGTGAGGCGTTCTCCGGCGGAGGGGGACTGGGCGTCGACCCCGATGTGGTGCACAAGATCGCCCGGGAGATCGCGGCCGTGGTCCGTGACGGCGCCCAGATCGCCGTCGTCATCGGCGGTGGCAACTTCTTCCGCGGCGCCGAACTGCAGCAGCGCGGCATGGACCGGGCCCGCTCCGACTACATGGGCATGCTCGGCACAGTCATGAACTGCCTCGCCCTGCAGGACTTCCTGGAGAAGGAAGGCATCCAGTCCCGCGTCCAGACCGCCATCACCATGGGCCAGGTCGCGGAGCCCTACATCCCGCTGCGCGCCGTGCGCCACCTGGAGAAGGGCCGCGTGGTCATCTTCGGCGCCGGTATGGGCATGCCGTACTTCTCCACGGACACCACCGCCGCCCAACGTGCCCTCGAGATCGACGCGGAGGCGCTGCTGATGGGTAAGAACGGTGTGGACGGGGTCTACGACTCGGACCCGAAGACCAACCCGGACGCGGTGAAGTTCGACGCCCTCGGCTACGGCGAGGTCATCACCCGCGACCTGAAGGTCGCCGATGCCACCGCCATCACCCTGTGCCGGGACAACAAGCTGCCCATCCTCGTCTTCGAACTCCTCACGGAGGGCAATATCGCGAGGGCCGTCAAGGGTGAGAAGATCGGCACGCTCGTGGGCGACCAGGGCGCCAGGGCCTGATCGGGAGACGCCCGGGCCTGAACCCCGGACGCGCCGGGGTCCGAACCCGGTACGCGTCCGGGCTTGATCCCCGGACGACCCCGTGAGGGGATGGACAAAGACCTGCCGGTCGGACACCGTGCAGGAAAGAGACGCGACGCAGCCGGCCGCCCACTGGATGCCGGGCCCACTCAAGACACGCAGGAGCAAGTGGTGATCGAAGAGACCCTCCTCGAGGCCGAGGAGAAGATGGAGAAGGCCGTCGTGGTCGCCAAGGAGGACTTCGCCGCGATCCGCACGGGCCGTGCGCACCCGGCGATGTTCAACAAGATCGTGGCCGACTACTACGGCGCGCTGACGCCGATCAACCAGCTGGCCTCGTTCTCTGTGCCCGAGCCGCGGATGGCCGTGGTGACCCCGTTCGACAAGAGCGCCCTGCGCAACATCGAGCAGGCCATCCGCGACTCCGACCTGGGAGTCAACCCGAGCAACGACGGCAGCATCATCCGAGTGGTCTTCCCGGAGCTCACCCAGGAGCGCCGCAAGGAGTTCATCAAGGTCGCCAAGACCAAGGGCGAGGACGCCAAGGTGTCGATCCGCTCGGTCCGCCGCAAGGCCAAGGACGCCATCGACAAGCTGATCAAGGACGGCGAGGTCGGCGAGGACGAGGGCCGCCGTGCGGAGAAGGAGCTCGACGACACCACCGCGAAGTACGTCGCTCAGGTGGACGAGCTGCTCAAGCACAAGGAAGCAGAGCTGCTCGAGGTCTGATGAACGACTCTTCCTGGGGAGCGCCGCCACCACAAGCCGGATACGGGGGGCCTTCCGGCCGGGGGCCTGTCCCGGGCGCCGCCCCGGCGGGGCCCGCGTACGATGCGTATGGCGTCCACCAGCCGCTGGAAACCCAGCCCATGTCCATCGTGCCCGACGTATCCGCGAGCGGCGGAGACCACCAGGATGACGACCGGGGGGCCGCGCGGCTGAGCGGCCCCCTGTTCCGCGACGAGGTGGCGGCGCCGACGCCACACACGAACACGCAGCCGCAACAGCCGCAGAAGCCGCAGGAGCCCATGCCCAGCGCCCCACAGCCCGTCCCCGCACCGCAGAAGAAGAGCGCGGGTCGCGATCTGGGCGCGGCCATAGGAGTCGGTGTCGGCCTCGGCGTGGTGATCCTCGCTTCGCTGTTCATCGTCAAGGCCGTCTTCGTCGGCGTCATAGCGATCGCCGTCGTCGTCGGCCTGTGGGAGCTCACCAAGCGGCTTCAGGAGCGCAAGGGCATCAAGGCGCCCCTGGTCCCGCTCGCGGTCGGCGGCGCGGCGATGGTCGTCGCCGGATACCTCCGGGGCGCCGAGGGCGCCTGGGTCGCGATGGCGCTCACCGCGCTCGCCATCCTCGTATGGCGCATGACGGAGCCGCCCGACGGCTACCTCAGGGATGTCACGGCGGGTGCCTTCGCCGCCTTCTACGTGCCGTTCCTCGCCACGTTCGTGTCGATGATGCTCACCGCGGACGACGGGCCGTGGCGCGTGCTGACGTTCCTGCTGCTGACCGTGGTCAGCGACACCGGGGCCTATGCGATCGGCTGGCGCTTCGGCAAGCACAAGCTCGCGCCGCGCATCAGCCCCGGCAAGACCCGCGAGGGCCTGATCGGCGCGGTGACGTTCGCGATGGCGGCCGGCGCGCTGTGCATGGAGTTCCTGATCGACGACGGCACCTGGTGGCAGGGCCTGCTGCTCGGCCTCGCGGTCGCGGCGAGCGCCACGCTGGGCGACCTCGGCGAGTCGATGATCAAGCGGGACCTCGGCATCAAGGACATGGGCACGCTGCTGCCGGGGCATGGCGGGATCATGGATCGCTTGGACTCGCTGCTGCCGACCGCTCCCGTGGTGTGGCTGTTGTTGGTCGTCTTCGTCGGGGCGGGTTGAGGGCTGATAGTCAGGCGCTGACCAGGGGTTTCTCTGCGTTTCGTACGGTGCGGGGCTCGTTGTCCACAGGGTGGCGGGCCCCGCGCCGTATGTCTGCGACACTGGAACAACCATGCCCAAGCCCGGAGAACTCACTTTTGTCGCGCCCCGCGGAGCCAAGAAGCCCCCGCGGCACCTCGCCGATCTCACGCCCGCCGAGCGCAAGGAGGCCGTCGCCGGGATCGGCGAGAAGCCGTTCCGCGCCAAGCAGCTGTCGCAGCACTACTTCGCGCGGTACGCGCACGATCCGGCGGAGTGGACCGACATTCCCGCAGGGTCGCGCGGCAAGCTGCAGGAGGCGCTGCTGCCCGACCTGATGTCGGTGGTGCGGCACATCAGCTGCGACGACGACACGACGCGCAAGACCCTGTGGCGGCTGTTCGACGGCACGCTCGTCGAGTCCGTGCTGATGCGTTATCCGGACCGCGTGACGATGTGCATCTCCTCGCAGGCGGGTTGCGGCATGAACTGCCCGTTCTGCGCGACCGGACAGGCCGGCCTCGACCGGAACCTGTCGACGGCCGAGATCGTGCACCAGATCGTGGACGGCATGCGGGCCCTGCGGGACGGTGAGATCCCGGGCGGTCCTGCACGGCTGTCCAACATCGTCTTCATGGGCATGGGCGAGCCCCTCGCCAACTACAACCGCGTGGTCGGCGCCATCCGGCGGCTCACCGACCCCGAGCCGGACGGCCTGGGCCTGTCCCAGCGAGGCATCACCGTTTCGACGGTCGGCCTGGTCCCCGCGATCCACCGCTTCGCCGACGAGGGCTTCAAGTGCCGCCTCGCCGTGTCGCTGCACGCGCCCGACGACGAGCTGCGCGACACGCTCGTACCGGTCAACACGCGCTGGAAGGTGCGCGAGGTCCTGGACGCCGCGTGGGAGTACGCGGCGAAGTCGGGCCGCCGTATCTCCATCGAGTACGCGCTGATCCGGGACATCAACGACCAGGCGTGGCGCGGCGACCTGCTCGGGCGGCTGCTCAAGGGCAAGCGCGTGCACGTGAACCTGATCCCGCTGAACCCGACGCCCGGCTCGAAGTGGACGGCATCGCGGCCCGAGGACGAGAAGGCGTTCGTGGCGGCCATCGAGGCGCACGGTGTGCCGGTCACCATCCGGGACACGCGCGGTCAGGAGATCGACGGAGCCTGCGGACAGCTGGCAGCGTCCGAACGCTAGACCGGTACTCTGGGCCCCGACATCTCCACGCCGGTGCCTCACCGGTGTCCGGTGTCTCCATATCGACATCTTCATATTCCGACAGGGGAGCGCCACAGCGCTGAGAGTGCGGCAGCCGGGAAACCGGTGGGCTGCAGACCCTCTGAACCTCGCCCGGGTCATTCCGGGTAGGAAGTTCGGTCTTTACTCAAGCTGTTGCGCCCTGCCCGGGAACCTCCGACAGGTCCCGGGCAGGGCCGCGTCTCTTCCTGGTCACCCCAGGAGGAAAAACTCAGTGACCACCACCAAGAAGATCAGGGCCGTCACCCTGGCCACGGGCCTCGGCCTCCTCACGCTCTCGGCGTGCGGCGGCTCCAACGGCGAGTCCGCGCAGGCGGAGTCGAAAACCGTGACGCTGGTCAGCCACGACTCGTTCGCCGCGTCCAAGGACGTCCTGAAGGAGTTCGAGAAGCAGTCCGGCTACAAGGTCAAGGTGCTGAAGGACGGCGACGCCGGGCAGGCAGTCAACAAGGCGATCCTGACCAAGGACAACCCGCAGGGCGATGTGTTCTTCGGCGTCGACAACACGCTGCTGTCCCGAGCGCTCGACAACGGGCTGTTCCAGCCGTACGAGGCGAAGGGCCTGTCGTCCGTTGCCGAGGACGTGCAGCTCGACAAGGACAAGCACCGCGTCACCCCCATCGACTCCGGCGAGATCTGCGTCAATTACGACAAGAAGTACTTCGCCGACCACAAGCTGGACCCGCCGCAGTCCTTCGACGACCTGACCAAGCCGGCGTACAAGAACCTGCTGGTCACCGAGAACGCCTCGACGTCCTCGCCGGGCCTCGGCTTCCTGCTGGGCAGTGCCGCGCACTACGGCGACGACGGCTGGCAGGACTACTGGAAGAAGCTGAAGGCCAACGGCGTCAAGGTCGTCGACGGCTGGGAGCAGGCGTACAACGAGGAGTTCTCCGGCTCTGCCGGCGGCAAGCAGGCGGGAGGGGACCGGCCGCTCGTCGTGTCGTACGCCTCGTCGCCGCCCGCCGAGGCGATCTACTCCGACCCGCAGCCGAAGACCGCGCCGACCGGTGTCGCGACCGGCACCTGCTTCCGGCAGATCGAGTTCGCGGGGCTGCTCAGCAACGCGGGCAACGAGAAGGGCGGCAAGGCCCTGCTGGACTTCCTGATCAGCAAGAAGTTCCAGGAGGACATGCCGCTGAACATGTTCGTGGACCCTGTCCGGGAGGACGCCCAGGCGCCCGCGGACTACGTCAAGTACGCCGTCGAGGTCGACGACCCGGAGACGATGGCGCCCGGCGCAATCGCCGACAACCGTGACCAGTGGGTCAAGTCGTGGACGTCGCTCGTACTGAAGTAAGGGCCCCGGAGGGCCGAGGTCTCGGCCTGAGGCCGAGTCGGGGAAATCTCGCCCGGCTCGGCCTCATGGTGCTGCCCATAGCGTTCTTCGCGGCCTTCTTCGCCTACCCGGTGGCCGCGATCGTGGCACGCGGACTCAAGGTCGACGGGGCCTGGCAGTTCGGGCGGATCGCCGAGGTCGTGAGCCGGCCGGACGTCCGGCACGTGCTGTGGTTCACCACCTGGCAGGCCCTCGCCTCGACCGCGTCGACGCTGCTGATCGCGCTCCCCGCGGCGTATGTCTTCGCGCGGTTCGAGTTCCCCGGCAAGCAGGTGCTGCGGGCGGTCGTCACGGTGCCGTTCGTGCTGCCCACCGTGGTGGCGGGCACGGCATTCCTGGCGCTGCTGGGACGGGGAGGGCTGCTCGACGAGATGTGGGGAGTGCGCCTGGACACGACGGTCTGGGCGATTCTCCTCGCGCACGTGTTCTTCAACTACGCGGTGGTCGTCCGTACCGTCGGCGGACTGTGGAGCCAGCTGGATCCGCGCCAGGAGGAGGCCGCGCGGGTCCTCGGCGCCTCGCGGTTCGCGGCCTGGCGGAAGGTGACGCTGCCCGCGCTCGCGCCCGCCGTCGCCGCGGCCTCGCTGATGGTCTTCCTCTTCACCTTCACCTCCTTCGGCATCGTCCAGATCCTGGGCGGCCCGACGTACTCGACGCTGGAGGTGGAGATCTACCGGCAGACGTCGCAGATCTTCGACCTCTCCACGGCCGCCGTGCTGACGCTCGTGCAGTTCGCCGCGGTGGGCGCCATCCTCGCGATCCACGCCTGGACGGTGCGGCGCCGGGAGACCGCCCTGCGGCTGGTGGACGCGGCGGCCACTGCGCGCAGGCCGCGCGGCGCCGGGCAGTGGTCGCTCCTCGGCGGGGTCCTGGCCACCATCGCCGTGCTGATCCTGCTGCCGCTCGGGGTGCTGGTCCAGCGGTCGCTCAAGGGGCCCGACGGCTACGGCTTCACGTACTTCCGGGCCCTGACCTCGGCGGACGGTGGCGCGTTCCTCGTGCCGCCGATCGACGCGGTCGGGAACTCGCTGCAGTACGCGCTCGCCGCGACAGCCATCGCCGTGCTGATCGGCGGCCTGGCCGCGGCCGCCCTCACCCGGCGCGCGGGCCGCCTCGTACGCGGCTTCGACGCGCTGCTGATGCTGCCGCTCGGCGTCTCCGCCGTCACCGTCGGCTTCGGCTTCCTCATCGCGCTGGACGAACCGCCGCTGGATCTGCGCGCCTCGTGGATCCTGGTGCCGCTCGCCCAGGCGCTGGTCGGCGTCCCCTTCGTCGTACGCACCATGCTGCCCGTGCTGCGGGCCGTGGACGAACGGCTGCGGGAGGCGGCGGCCGTGCTCGGGGCCTCGCCGTGGCGGGTGTGGCGCGAGGTCGATCTGCCGATGGTGCGGCGGGCGCTGCTCGTCGCGGCCGGTTTCGCCTTCGCCGTGTCCCTGGGCGAGTTCGGCGCGACGGTCTTCATCGCGCGGCCCGACAACCCGACGCTGCCCGTCGCCGTGGCGCGGCTCCTGGGGCGCGCCGGCGAGCTCAACTACGGCCAGTCGATGGCCCTTTCGACGATTCTGATGGTGGTGTGCGCGGTGTCGCTGCTGCTCCTCGAACGTGTCCGGACCGATTCCACGGGGGAGTTCTGATGCGGCAGTTGTCCAAGGCCACTGAAGCCACCGAGACCGCCACCGAGACCACTGCCGCGTCCGCCTCCCGGGCCCTGCTGCGCCTCGAGGGAGCGACGGTGCGGTTCGGCGCCCGCGCGGCGCTCGACGCCGTGGACCTCGACGTCGCCGAACACGAGATCGTGTGCGTGCTCGGGCCGAGCGGCAGCGGCAAGTCGACGCTGCTGCGGGTGGTCGCGGGGCTGCAGGAACTGCACTCGGGCCGGGTGTTCCTGGACGGCCGTGACCAGTCGGGGGTGGCCGCACACCGGCGGGGCGTCGGACTGATGTTCCAGGACCATCAGCTGTTCCCCCAGCGGGACATCGGCGGCAATGTCGCCTTCGGGCCCCGCATGCACGGCGCCTCGCGGGCCGAACAGGACGTACGGGTCAAGGAGCTGCTGGAGCTCGTGGGCCTGCCCGGGGCGGCCCGGCGCACCGTCGCCGCGCTGTCCGGAGGCGAGCAGCAGCGGGTGGCGCTGGCCCGCGCGCTGGCGCCCCGCCCCCGCCTGCTGATGCTGGACGAGCCGCTCGGCCAGCTCGACCGGTCCCTGCGCGAACGCCTCGTCGTCGAACTCCGGGGACTCTTCACGGAGCTCGGCACCACCGTGCTCGCGGTCACCCACGATCAGGGCGAGGCCTTCGCGCTCGCTGACCGGGTCGTGGTCATGCGCGACGGGCGGATCGCCCAGTCGGGCACCCCCCTTGAGGTGTGGCAGCATCCGGCGGACGAGTTCGTCGCACGCTTCCTCGGCTTCGACAACGTGGTGCAGGCGACGGTCGGCACCGGGTCGGCGGACACCCCCTGGGGCAAGGTGCCCGTACCGGACGGGACCCCGCAGGGCGAGTGCAGGCTGCTGGTGCGCCCCGCGGGGGTCCGGCTCGTGCCCGCGCGCGAGGGGCTCGTCTGCACGGTGGCGGCACGCACCTTCCGCGGTACCCATGTCGCCGTACATCTGCAGCCGCGGGACGCGCCGCGGCTGGAGGCGGCGTGCGCGCTGCGCGAGGCTCCGGAGCCCGGAGCCGAGGTCGGCGTCGCGTTCGACGCGCAGGAGGTCGTCGTACTGCCGTGATCCCGCGGTACGTGCTGCCGTGATCCTGCGGTACGTGCGACGCCGCCCCGGCTCCCGGCCGGAGGGCCGGAACCGCCGTCTCAGCCCTGGACCTGCGACGGGTCCATCCACATGACCTCCCACGTGTGTCCGTCGAGGTCGTCGAACGCCCGGCCGTACATGGTGCCGTAGTCCTGCGTCTCGCCCGACACCGTGCCGCCCGCCGCGACGGCCTTGCCGACCAGCTCGTCGACCTTCTCGCGGCTCTCGGCGCTCAGACACAGCAGCACCTCGCTGGTCTTCGTCGAGTCGGCGATCTCCTTCTTCGTGAAGTCCTGGTAGCGCGGCCTGCTCAGGAGCATCGCGATGATCGTGTCGCTGATGACGACGCAGGCGCAGTCGTCGGTGGTGAACTGCGGGTTGATCGTGTAGCCGAGCTCCGCGAAGAACTTCTTCGAGGCGTCGACGTCGTTCACGGCCAGGTTCACGAAGATCATCTGCTGGTACATCGGAGGTCTCTCCCGTTGTGTGAGGTGCTGTACGGAGGGATAGACCGGGGCCCGGCACAGAACTCATCGGTGCCGGGCCTGTCTTGTGCAGAAAATTTCAGCGGCCTCCCTCAGGGGGCAGGGGGCCTCCTTCAGGAGACCAGCGGCACCGCGGCCAACTCCGCAACCGCCCACGTCAGCGGCGCGAACACGACGAACAGCGTCCCCGCTCGCAGTACGGCCGTCCCGCGCAGCACCTTGGCAGGCGCACCCATCTGCACCAGCGTCGCCGTCGTGTCCGCATGGAACTGCCGGGACTCGCCCGCGGCCGTCAGCAGCGTCGCGATGGCGCAGCCCGCGACCACTACCGTCCCCAGCAGGGTCAGCGGGCCAGGGGCCAGGTGGTTCCCGCCGTACAGCCGGCCGGCGGCGTACACCCCGGAGGCCACCGCGCACAGCAGGCCGAGCGGCCGTCCGATGCGCTGGGCCTCCGTCTGTAGCACGCGGCCCGCGAGCATCCGCAGGGCGCCGGGACGCAGGGACACCAGCATCCGGCCGCACAGATGGGTCAGGCCGGGGCCGGAGAGCGCCAGCCCGAGTGCGGTGAGGCACCAGGCGGCGAGCACTCCTGCGGAACTGCCGCCGAGACCGTCACCGCCCGCTCCCGGCAGGGCGGCCGCACCGGTGCCGCGGCCGGCGTAGGTCTCCGAGGCGAGGCCGATGGCGAGGAGGGCCACTCCCCAGGGCAGCCCGCCCGGGGCGGGCACCGGGGCGCGAGGCCCGGACGGTTCGAGTGTCTCCGCGGCCCTGCGGGCACCCGGACGCAGTGCGAAGACGGCCGCGGTCGTCGCGGTCAACGGGACCAGGGCGAGCAGGGTGGCCAACGCGGGCACCGGCAGGGGTTGGCCGGCGGCGAGCAGCCCGGCCGCGGCGCCGTCGAACGGCAGCCCCGTCAGATCGCCGCGCAGATGCAGGAAGAACAGCAGCGCCAGCAGCGATCCCAGGATGCAGGCCAGCGCGGTGGACGTCACCGTCAGCGCCATCAGCCGGATCGGGCCGAGCCCGATCGCCGAAAGCCCGGTACGCGGGCTGGTCGCCGGGTCGCTGCGGGCCACGGAGACGGCGAGGTACACGGTGGCGGCGAGCGGCACCAGGCACCAGGCGAGGCGGGCGGCGGACTCCGCGGGCGCGTCCGGATGCCCCATCGCGTACCCCAGCGCGCACAGCAGCAGGAAACCGGTGCCGGCGGAGGCGAGGGAGACCAGCAGTCTGCGGAGCTGGACCAGGACCCCGGCGCCGCGGGCTAGACGGAGAGCGAGCACGCGGCAGAGCCTTCCGCGTCGGCGTCATTGGGCAGGTTGACCGTGTTCACGCGCCGCCCGTCGAGCAGCGACACCGTGCGGTCCGCGGCGGCTGCGATCCCCACGTCATGGGTGGCCAGAACGACCGCGATGCCGTGCGAGCGGGCCGCGGCCGTCAGCGTGTGCAGGACCTGGGCGCGGTCGGCGCGGTGCAGCGGCGCGGTCGGCTCGTCGGCGAAGATCACGGTCGGCGTGGTGATCAGGGCGCGGGCGATCGCGATGCGCTGCCGTTCGGCCTGCAGGAGGGCATGCGGCCGTTTCGGGGCGCACGTGTCGATGTCCAGGCGCTCCAGCCACTCCAGGGCTGCGGCCCGCGAGATGCGGCGCGAGATGCCGCGCAGCATCAGCGGCAGCGCCGCGTTCTCCCAGGCCTTCAGCTCCGGTACGAGATGGGGGACCGGGTCGATCCAGCCGAACCGTTCGCGTCGCAGCTGGTCCCGGACGACCGGGCTCATGTTGTGCACGGGTGCGCCGTTGAACCACACCTCGCCCTGATCGGGCAGCAACTGGCCGGACAGGCACCGCAGCAGTGTCGTCTTGCCGCTGCCGCGGGGCCCCACGACGGCGAGGATCTCGCGCTCGCGGACGCCGACCGAGACACCGGCCAGCGCGGGGGAGCCGTTGTGGGAGAAGTGCAGGGAACGTGCCCAGATCACGTCGTTGTCCGGCGGGGCCACCATGGCGAACACCTCGGTTCAGGTCGGTTGTCGCGTCCCCCGCACGGGGGAACGAAGGCGGGTCCGATCGGTTACTGCACCGTAGGGACAGGGAGCCTGGGGTCCTGGGAAGCACACGGCCCGGGTGCGCCCTTCTCACTCGAAAAGGGGCACCCGGGCCGTGAGTCGTCTGCGGATGGACCGGGATCAGAACTTCTGAACGCGGATGCAGAGCTTCTGAACGCGGATCAGAGCTTCTGGCCGAGGGTTCAGGGTTTCTGGCCGAGGGTCAGATCTTCGTCCAGGCCTCCGTGAGTACCCGGCGGACGATCGACTCGATCTCGTCGAACGTCGACTGGTCCGCGATCAGCGGCGGCGACAGCTGGATGACCGGGTCACCACGGTCGTCGGCGCGGCAGTACAGGCCGTACTCGAAGAGCTTCTTGGAGACGAAGCCGTAGAGGACGCGCTCCGACTCCTCTTCCGTGAAGGTCTCCTTGGTGGCCTTGTCCTTGACGAGCTCGATGCCGTAGAAGAAGCCGTTGCCGCGGACGTCGCCGACGATCGGCAGGTCGTGCAGCTTCTCCAGCGTCGCCCGGAAGGCGTCCTCGTGGTCCAGCACGTGCTGGTTGAGGTTCTCGCGCTCGAAGATGTCGAGGTTGGTGAGCGCCACGGCGGCGGAGACCGGGTGGCCGCCGAACGTGTAGCCGTGCAGGAACGTGTTGTCGCCCTTGTAGAACGGCTCGGCGAGGCGGTCGGAGACGATGCAGGCGCCTATGGGGGAGTAGCCGGACGTCATGCCCTTGGCGCAGGTGATCATGTCCGGGACGTAGCCGAACTTGTCGCAGGCGAACATCGTGCCGAGCCGGCCGAAGGCGCAGATGACCTCGTCCGAGACGAGCAGCACGTCGTACTCGTCGCAGATCTCGCGCACCCGCTGGAAGTAGCCGGGCGGCGGCGGGAAGCAGCCGCCCGCGTTCTGCACGGGCTCCAGGAAGACCGCGGCGACCGTTTCGGGGCCCTCGAAGAGGATCTGCTGCTCGATCTGGTCGGCACACCAGCGGCCGAAGGCCTCGGGGTCGTCGCCGAAGATCGGGGCGCGGTAGATGTTGGTGTTCGGCACCTTGTGCGCGCCCGGGACGAGCGGCTCGAAGGGGGCCTTCAGACCGGGCAGGCCGGTGATGGACAGGGCGCCCTGCGGGGTGCCGTGGTAGGCGACGGCCCGCGAGATCACCTTGTACTTGGTGGGCTTGCCCTGCAGCTTGAAGTACTGCTTGGCGAGCTTCCAGGCGGTCTCGACCGCCTCGCCGCCGCCGGTGGTGAAGAAGACCTTGTTGAGGTCGCCGGGTGCGTGGCCCGCGAGGCGCTCGGCGAGCTCGATCGCCTTCGGGTGGGCGTACGACCAGACGGGGAAGAAGGCCAGCTCCTGCGCCTGCTTGAACGCGGTCTCGGCGAGCTCGGTGCGGCCGTGGCCCGCCTGGACCACGAACAGGCCGGCCAGGCCGTCGAGGTACCGCTTGCCGTTGTCGTCGTAGATGTAGGTTCCCTCGCCCCGCACGATGGTCGGCACGGGCGCGTTCTCGTACGAGGACATGCGGGTGAAGTGCATCCACAGGTGGTCGTACGCGGCTTTGCTGAGGTCCTTGCTCACGGCTATCGGGTTCCCCACATGTAGGTCTGCTTCTTGAGCTTGAGGTAGACGAAGCTCTCGGTGGAGCGCACTCCGGGAATGGCCCGGATGCGTTTGTTGATGACGTCCAGGAGGTGGTCGTCGTCCTCGCAGACGATCTCCACGAGGAGGTCGAACGAGCCCGCCGTCATCACCACGTACTCGACTTCCGACATGGCCGTCAGTGCGTCCGCCACGGGATCCAGGTCGCCCTCGGCGTTGATGCCGACCATCGCCTGCCGGCGGAAGCCGACGGTGAGCGGGTCCGTCACGGCGACGATCTGCATCACACCCTGGTCCAGCAGCTTCTGCACCCGCTGGCGGACGGCGGCCTCCGACAGGCCGACGGCCTTGCCGATGGCGGCGTACGGCCGGCGGCCGTCCTCCTGGAGCTGCTCGATGATGGCGAGGGAGACGGCGTCGAGCTGAGGAGATCCGCTTCCGCTCCGGGACTCCCTGGAGCTGCCGGAGGTCCTCGAGCTCCCGGATTCCTTGGCGGTCCTGGGGTCACTGGGGTCTGCACTACGACTGGCCACGGGCTCACTGTGCACGAGGACTCGTCACTTCCGCAAGGCCAAATCAATGAAATCCGTTGTTTACGAGGCCGTGACTAACGGAATCCGTACTTGAGCCCCCGTCGGCCCTGTTGAAAACGTCGATGGACGGACCTAGGGTGGGGTGTCTCACCCATTGGACATCTGACAGGAGGCGGCAGTGACCACCGAACTGCGTCGTCTGCGCAATTACATCGACGGAGAGCTTCGGGACGCGGCCGACGGACGGACCACCGAGGTGGTCAACCCCGTGACGGGCGAGGCGTACGCCACGGCGCCGCTGTCGGGGCAGGCGGACGTCGACGCCGCCATGGCCGCAGCCGCGGCGGCGTTCCCGGCCTGGCGCGACGCGACGCCCGCCGAGCGCCAGAAGGCCCTCCTCAAGATCGCGGACGCGTTCGAGGAGCGGGCCGAGGAACTCATCGCGGCCGAGGTCGAGAACACCGGCAAGCCGGTCGGCCTCACGCGTAGCGAAGAGGTCCCGCCGATGGTGGACCAGATCCGGTTCTTCGCGGGTGCCGCCCGGATGCTCGAGGGCCGCTCGGCCGGCGAGTACATGGAGGGCATGACGTCGATCATCCGCCGCGAGCCGGTCGGCGTCTGCGCGCAGGTCGCGCCGTGGAACTATCCGATGATGATGGCCGTGTGGAAGTTCGCCCCGGCGCTCGCCGCGGGCAACACGGTCGTCCTGAAGCCGTCCGACACCACCCCGGCGTCCACGGTCCTGATCGCCGACATCATCGGCTCGATCGTGCCCAAGGGTGTCTTCAACGTCGTCTGCGGCGACCGCGAGACCGGCCGCATGATGGTCGAGCACCCGATCCCGGCGATGGCCTCGATCACCGGTTCCGTACGGGCCGGCATCCAGGTCGCCGAGTCCGCGTCCAAGGACGTCAAGCGCGTCCACCTGGAGCTCGGCGGCAAGGCGCCGGTCGTCGTCTTCGAGGACACCGACATCGCCAAGGCCGTCGAGGACATCTCGGTCGCGGGCTTCTTCAACGCGGGCCAGGACTGTACGGCCGCGACCCGCGTCCTCGTGCACGAGTCCATCCACGACGAGTTCGTGGCCGCGCTGGCCAAGGCGGCCTCCGAGACGAAGACCGGCCAGCCGGACGACGAGGACGTGCTCTTCGGCCCGCTGAACAACCCCAACCAGCTCGCGCAGGTCGAGGGCTTCATCAACCGCCTGCCCGCGCACGCGCGCGTGGAGGCCGGCGGCAAGCGCGTCGGCGACAAGGGCTACTTCTTCGCGGCGACCGTCGTCTCCGGCGTCAAGCAGGACGACGAGATCATCCAGAAGGAGGTCTTCGGCCCGGTCATCACCGTCCAGTCGTTCACGGACGAGGCGCAGGCCGTCGAGTACGCGAACGGTGTCGAGTACGCCCTCGCGTCCTCGGTCTGGACGAAGGACCACGCGCGCGCGATGCGCATGTCGAAGGCCCTGGACTTCGGCTGCGTCTGGATCAACACGCACATCCCGCTGGTCGCCGAGATGCCGCACGGCGGCTTCAAGCAGTCCGGCTACGGCAAGGATCTGTCGGCGTACGGCTTCGAGGACTACACGCGGATCAAGCACGTGATGACGTCGCTGGACGGCTGACGTTCTCTGCGTGAACGACGCGGCCCCGGACGGGAGTTGTCCCGTCCGGGGCCGCGCTGTTGCCGCCGCCGTTCAGGCGCCGGGCGCCGCGACGGTCAGCCCTGCTGATTCCGCGGCTTTGAGCAGCCTCTGGTCGTAGGTGACGAACGTGATTGGCTCGGCCCCCGGTTGATGGGCGAGGAGCTGCGCGGTGGCCAAGTGGACGGCGTCCAGCGAGCGCAGATTCGGGTCGCTGTACGCAGCGGCGGTGGCCCGCACGGCCTGGTCGATCTCCAGTCGGTACAACCGCGTCAGGGCGCCCGGTACACCGGCCAGAGCCTGTGGGGCGGCTCGGCGCAGCGCGCGAGGGACTTCGACCTCGACGAGCGACGACGCGACCAGAGCTTCCTCCGGACGGGCGTTCAGCCAGGCGTTGAGTTCGGCGGAGGCGTGCTCCCGGCGGACGAGCTTGACGACCGCCGCCGAGTCCAGGTAGATCACCAGCGCTCCTCGTCGCGCATCGCGGTCAGCTCGGCAGCGGCTTCCACTGCAGGGTCGCCCAGCGTCGGCGGCACAGGCACCGGACCGCTCGTGGTCGGCGCGGTTGCACGGCCCTCCGCGACAAGCCGGTCGAGCAGGGACTGTGTAGCGGTGATCGGAATCAATCTCGCCACGGCAGTACCTTTCACGGTCACCTCCAAGGACTCGCCTCGCTGCACCCGGGCCAGCACAGCGCTGGTGTTCTGATTGAGCTCACGAACGGGAATGCGGTCCATGCTCCCAGCGTAGAACGCAATGTTCTACGCCGGAAGAGAGCTTTCGACCATACGCGTGAGATCGGCTGCGGAGCCGACGGCTGCCGGCGCCGACGGCCGTCACCGCGTGAACGCGGGGAACGCGAAACGCTGGGCGATCGCCAGGCCCGCCTCCTTGGCGTGCGTGCCGTTCACCGAGTAGACGAGCGTCGTGGAGAGGTCGCGGGTCGCGGCGATCGCGGTGTTGTAGCCGGGGCGGGCCCCGCTCTTGCCCCACACCTCCCTGCCGTCGATCACGAACCGCTCCAGCGCCGCGCCCATCGTCGCCCCGGGGATGTCCGGAACCGTGAACATCTCCTCCAACTGCGGCTCCGGCACCACCTGTCCCCGGAACAGGGCGACGAGGAACCGCTCCAGATCCGCGGCCGTCGAGATCATGTCGCCCGCCGCCCAGCGGTCCGACATGTTCCACTCGGTGACGTCCACCAGCTTTCCGTCCATCTCCTCGTAGCCGTGGTTGTGCGGGCCGTGGATGCGAGGGTCGGGACCGTCGGGGAAGGACGTGTGCCGCATGCCGAGCGGCCGGAAGATCCGCACGGCCGCCTGGTGCTCGTACGAGTCGCCCGTGACCTTCTCGATGAGCATGCCGAGGACGGTGTAGTGGATGTTCGAGTAGTCCTGCACGGTGCCCGGATCGGCCGCCGGGCCCTTGGCGATGGCCGAGGCCACGACCTCCTCCGGCGTCAGCGTCTCGAAGCGGTGCGGATATCCCTCCTCGACCGACTCGCCCAGCGACGCCCCCGACTGCAGGCCGCTGGTGTAGTTGAGCAACTGCCGTACGGAGATGGGCTTGAACGCCTGCGTGAACAGGCCCGGGAGGTATTTCTGGACGGGTGCGTCCAGGTCGATCTTCCCCTCGGCTGCGAGCTGCAGCACCACAGCCGCCGTGACCACCTTCGTGGTGGACCCGGCCCGGAAGAGGCCGTTCTCCAGGACCTTGCGGCCGGTCCGCACGTCGGCCACCCCGGCGCTGCCCCGCCACGTGCCGTCCGTACCCCCGACGCGGATCACCGCGGCGGTCGCGTCGGCGTCGGGCAGGCCGGCGAGCGCCGCGCGCAGGGCGTCGGCGCTGGGGTGTTCGACATGTGAGGGGGCGGTTGCCGCGGTGGGGGAGGCGGCCAGCGCGGGCGCCGCCAGCGGGCCGGCCGCCAGGCCCATCGCGAGGACCGCGGAGACGGCGGCGAGGGCGACGGGGGCTCCCGCGCTCGTGCGGAGGCTGAGTGGCTTCATGGATGACTCCCGGTGTCGGCTGCCCGTGATGTGCGGGCCGCGGCGCGAGTGGACGGGTCTCATCCTCGGGATCTTCGAAGCGGTGGGGATCCTCTTCGGGGAGGGGGCGTTCCCTGTCCTGTGTCCGGGCGAACTCCCTTTTTCGTCAGGGGTGTTGGTCAGGGCGGGCCCCTAGGGGGACGGCCGGCGGGGCCCGGCCGAAAGGGGCCGAAGTGGGGACCGAAAAAGTGTTATCGCGTGTCGCTCACACCCGTCTCCTCCCCGGGGGTCAGGACTGCGGCGTAGCGCGGCCCGCCGCAGTCCTGACCGTACGGGAGCAATGAGGAATGGCAGAGCACACCAGGCATCGCCGGACACTCGGCTCGGATTCGGGACGTTCATGTACGCCAAGTAGCCTCGGGCGCGCACGGTGAACGGCATGCTGGAGGGGGCGAGCGTGGACGGGCGGCAGTGGCGCGGCACGATCACGGCCGCGCAGGCAGGAGACCGGCAGGCGCTGGACGAACTCGTCGCCGGCTGGCTGCCGCTGGTCTACAACATCGTCGGCCGGGCGCTCAACGGCCACGCAGACGTGGACGACGTCGTACAGGAGACCATGCTCCGCGCCGTCCACGGCCTCGGTTCGCTGCGCGACCCCGACAGCTTCCGGTCCTGGCTGGTCGCCATCGCCATGCGGCAGGTGCGCGAGCGGGCACGCCGCAACTCGGGCACGCGGGAGCTGGCCGAAGAGGCCGATTCCGCCGCCGACTTCGCCGAGCTCACGGTGTTGCGGCTCCAGCTGGAGGGGCAGCGCCGTGAGGTCGCGGAGGCGGTGCGCTGGCTCGACGACGACGACCGGCAGCTCCTCTCGCTGTGGTGGCTGGAGGTCGCGGGCGAACTGACCAGGCGCGAACTCGCGGCGGCCGTCGGTATCAGCAGGCAGCACGCCGCCGTACGGGTCCAGCGCATGAAGGGACGGCTCGAGTCGGCGCGCGGGATAGTGCGCGCGCTGGAGTCCCCGTGCACGGATCTGCGGAAGTTGACCGTGCGCTGGGACGGGCGCACCGACTCGGTCTGGCGTAAACGTTTCGCCAGGCATATCAGGGGCTGCGGGAGGTGCGGCGCACCGAGCGAGGGAGTCGTGCCCGCCGAACGGCTGCTGGTCGGTCTCGCCCTGGTGCCGGTGCCCGCCGGGTTCGCTCTCTCCCTCGCACTCGGGGGCAAGACCGCCGCCGCGGCCGCCGCCCCGGTGGCCTGGTCGGCCAAGGTGCTCGGCGCACTCACCAAGCCCGCCGTGGCGGTGACGGCCGGAGCGACGCTCGCCGCGGGCGGCGCGTACGTCGTGGTCCAGGAGCAGCCGGACCCGCCCCCGGGGGCCGTCGTGCCCACGGCGGCGAGCACGGCGCGCCCGCCGTCGTACGCCCCTTCACCCACGCCGTCCCGCTCGCCCTCGCCCTCACATTCGCCCTCACCGGCGCCGACGAAGAAGGCCGACCTCTACGGGACGGTCGTCGACGCCGTCGACCGGGCCCCGGACCCGGACGCACGGCCCGCGGCCCTCCCGCACCGGCCCGAGACCGGCATCACCAGCACCGGCGGCGCGCACGCCGTGATGAACCACCGCGGAGACAGCGTGACGCTCAAGGGCCGGGGCTACGTCCTCGTACGCTGGCAGCTCTCGCCGAAGTACCGGTCCGGACTGGTGGTCATGCCATCCTGGACCGGTCTGAAGGGCAAGCTCTTCCATGTGGCCTCGGGCGGCTGGCGCCGGATGGACGATCCGCTCCCGGGCAGCCCTGACGGCTACGTCACCGGTATGGGCGGGCCGAGCATCGGCTACGCCGTACTGCCGCCCGGCACCCAGCAGATGTGGCAGAACGAGTACTTCTACCTCGACGGCAGCGTCACCCTCACCGTGAACGAACGCGGCTGCGACTACGGCCTGAGCGTCTTCCCGTCGAGCTGGGACGCCGCGACCAAGGACATCATGACCGGGCCCGCCCAGGGCGCGATCCGCTACGGCCTCGTACGCGACAACGGCAAGGACACCGCCCCGGTGCCGCAGTACGTCACGCGCGCGACTCCGGCGGATCCGGCGACGGTGCCTCAGCAGTCCCGCGTGTAGGGGCGGACCACCGTACGTGCGCCGCCCCACGAGCCTGTCAGCGGCGGCGCAGCGCGCACAGTGTGTCGATGCGGTTCGTCGTGATCGAGTCGACCCCCAGACCGAGGAGCCGGAGCATGGAGCGGCGGGTGTCCGGGGTCCAGACGGACAGCAGGTACCCGTCGCGGTGCACCCTGGCGGCCAGCTCCCGGCTGATCAGCCCGAAACGGTAGTTGAGCCACCGCGGCCGTATCGCGTCGAGCAGGGCGGGGCGCGGCGGCGCCAGCGTCGTCCAGGTCAGGGCGATCTCGGCGCCGGGGTCGGCCGCGCGGACGGCCAGCATCGCCCTCGCGCCCGCGCAGTAGTACGCCCGGTCGGCTGCCCCGCAGTCGCGGACGACGCCCACGACGGTGCGCACCGCCTCCGGCGTGGCGTCCGGCAGATCGACCATGATCCGGCCGCCGTCCTTGCCACTGCCGTCGCCCTTGCCGCTGTCGCCGTCTGCGGGAGCGGTCAGCACCGACAGCGCCTCCACCAGGGTCGGTACGCCGTTGCCGGTGATCTCCTTCACCTCGGTGGCCGACAGGGCCGAGACCGGCCGGTCGCGCCCCCACAGCCGCTTCAGCGTCCTGTCGTGCAGCAGCACCGGGACGCCGTCGCGGGTCAGGCGGACGTCGAACTCGACGGCGTCCGCGCCCCGGGCGATCGCGGAGCGCAGCGACGGGAGCGTGTTCTCCCGGAAGCGGTACGGGTCTCCCCGGTGGGCCACGGCTGCCACAGTGCGCAAGGGCCCATTGTCGGCAGCCCCGCCCCCCGGGAGGCCGTAGAAGCGCAGGCTGTCGTCGCGCGGACCGGAGCCGCCGGTGCCGCGGCCGCTGTCGGCCGGGACGGTTCGGTTCATCCCGCGAGCCACGCCGCGGTGTAGGCGTCGATCTCGCCGGAGATACGGGCCTTGCCCGGGGCGTCCAGGAAGGACGCCTCGACGGCGTTCTTCGCGAGGGCGGCGAGCCCCTGCTCGTCGAGACCGAGGAGGCGGGCCGCGACCGCGTACTCGTTGTCGAGGTCCGTGCCGAACATCGGCGGGTCGTCGGAGTTGATCGTGACCAGGACGCCGGCCGCCACCATCTCCTTGATCGGGTGCTCGTCGAGGGTGAGCACGGCACGGGTGGCGATGTTGGACGTCGGGCAGACCTCCAACGGAATACGCCGCTCCGCGAGATGGGCGAGCAGCTTCGGGTCCTGAGTGGCGCTCGTGCCGTGGCCGATGCGCTCCGCGCGCAGCTCGGTCAGGGCGTCCCATATCGTCTGCGGGCCCGTGGTCTCGCCCGCGTGCGGCACGGAGTGCAGGCCCGCGGCGATCGCGCGGTCGAAGTAGGGCTTGAACTGGGGCCGCGGTACGCCGATCTCTGGTCCGCCGAGCCCGAACGAGACCAGGCCCTCCGGGCGCAGCCCGTCACTGGTGGCAAGGCGCGCGGTCTCCTCGGCCGACTCGAGCCCCGCCTCACCCGGAATGTCGAAGCACCACCGCAGTACGACACCGAGGTCGGCCTCGGCCCCCTTGCGGGCGTCCTCGATCGCGTCCATGAAGGCCCGCTCGTCGATGCCCCGGCGGGTCGACGAGTACGGGGTGATGGTGAGCTCGGCGTAGCGCACATTCTGCCGGGCCATGTCGCGGGCCACCTCGTACGTCAGCAGCCGTACGTCCTCGGGGGTGCGGATCAGGTCGACGACGGACAGGTACACGTCGATGAAGTGCGCGAAGTCCGTGAACGTGAAGTAGTCGGCCAGCGCTTCGGGGTCGGTCGGCACCTTCGAGTCGGGGTGGCGGGCGGCGAGTTCCGAGACGATCCGGGGGGAGGCGGAGCCGACGTGGTGCACATGCAGTTCGGCCTTGGGCAGTCCGGCGATGAAGGCGTGCAGATCACGGTGGTGGATGCGGTCGCTGTCGCGGCGGTCGGTCAAGGGTCCCTCCCGGGAACGGCGCCTGCCCGGTGTGCGGGGGGCGCGGGTGATCGGCTGATCGGTGGTTCAGGGATCAGGGTAGGCGGCGCCAGCGCCGAGCCGGTGGGGGCCCTAACATGACCTGCACGCAGACGACGAGGGGGACTCGCCCGGATGACCGACAACGACCAGCACATACCGGGTGATCCCGCGCCCCGGGACCCGTGGGCGCCGCCGGAGGACTCCGCCCCCGGGATCGGGCTGAGCAAGCCGCCGCAGCCGCCGGTGCCGCCCCAGCGCGGGCAGGACGTACCGGTGCAGCAGTCGGAGACGCTCATCGACGGGCGGGCGGGCGGTTCGTTCGCGCCGCTGGACGGGGGCGCGGGTGCGGTTCCGGGTCCCGTTCCGGGTCCGGTTCCGGGGCCGGGCGACGGGGTGCCCCCGGTACCGCTCGCCCCCGACGGTCCGGCCCTGGGCTATGGAGGTCTCCCGCCCTACCCCGAGACCTCGGGGGCGGCGGCGCAGGGCTACGGCGGCTACGGCTATCCCGGATACGGGTGGCCCGGTGTGCCGGCGCAGCCGCGCAACGGGATGGGCGTCGCGGCCATGGTCCTCGGCATCCTCTCGGTCTGTCTCTTCTGCCTGTACGGCGTGGTCAGCATCGTCCTCGGCATTCTCGCCCTGATCTTCGGCCTGCAAGGGCGCAAACTCGTGCGGCGCGGTGAGGCGACCAACTCCGGGATGGCCATCACGGGGGTCGTCACGGGCATCGTCGGCATCGTGCTGGGAATAGTGGTCGTGGGCCTGATGATCTGGGGATTCAGCAGTTTGTCGGAGTACGAGGAATCGGGGGACAGCGACCCGTTCTCCACCTCTCTGATCGTGGGCTCCGGCAGCTGAGCCCATTGGTCGTGTTCATGGCCATACGATGGCTCGACTCGTTAACGGAGGGGAGATCGTTTCGTGTCCGATCCGAATGCACAGCCCGGTGGTTTCGGACCACCCGGTGACTACGGAAACAACCCGTACGGGGCGCCGCAGCAGCCGCCCACTCCGCCTACCCCGCCCACTCCCGGGTACGGCTATCCCGGTCCGGAGACGCCGCCGGCGGCTCCCGGATACGGCTACCCGGGCCCGGCGACCCCGCCGGCCGCGCCGTACGGAGCGCCGGGCTATGTGGTGCCGGTGCAGCCGAGCAACGGTATGGGGACCACCGGTCTGGTCCTGGGCATCATCGGCGTCGTCTGCAGCCTGACGTTCTTCCTGTGGATCTTCGGCGTCATCCTCGGCATCCTCGCGATCATCTTCGGTGCGATCGGCCGGGGTAAGGCCAACCGCGGCGAGGCCACGAACAAGGGTGCAGCGACCGCCGGACTCGTCTGCGGCATCGTGGCCACCGTGCTGCTGCCCCTGCTCGGCATCGTGCTGTTCGCCAGCGTCATGGGGATGACCTGACCTGACGCACACCCCCGCCCTGACGGTCCGGTGTTCCGGACTGTCAGGGCCGGTCGACTCGGGTGGTCAGGGCCGGTCGACGAGGTCCGCCGCCAGCCGCTCGCGTGCCTCCATCAGCGCGAAACCCAGCAGGTTCAGCCCACGCCAGCGCTCCGGGTTCTGGGCCCGCTCGTCGTCCGCGGCCAGCCCGATTCCCCATATCCGGTCCATGGGACTGGCCTCCACGAGCACCCGCCTCCGCGTGGCGAGCAGAAACTCCCGCAGATCCGCATGCGCCGAGAACTTGTGCACGCTGCCTTCCACGACGATCGCGAACCGCTCGCGCGCCCATATCGCCTCGTCGAAGCCGCGCACCAGCCGCCCCGCCTTCTTCGCGGCGGCCGGCGAGGAGGCGGCCAGCACGCGCTTCTCGGCCTCGGCGTCGTCGAACAGCCGCGCCTTCTCGGCCATCATCCAGTGCTCGGCGGTCGCATAGTCCACCCCGCCGACCGTGAACGGGGCCGGCCACCACTGGCTCAGGCAGCTCACGCCGACGGTCCCGTCGGGCCGCGGTCTGTGCCCCCAGAAGTGCAGGTACTTGACCCTCGCCCCCGAGCGGATCTCCCTGGTCAGGGACTCCCAAGAATCGATCGTCACCATGGCCCCGAGTCTGGCAGCCGCCACTGACACCATGCTCCGGCTTTCCGCGCCTTGCGGCCTGCGTGTCGACAGATTCCGTCGCGTAACCAAAAGGAAACAACGGAATCACTTGTTGGGGGAGTATGGCTCTGTCAGGATCGGCACTCAAATCGAGCTGGAGCCACGCCTGCCCTCACGTAAAAGGGGAGGTCGGCAAAGGAGAGCGACATGCAGAACCCGGGGCACGGAAACCGCGACCGCTGGTCTGCGCAGGACCGCTTCGCGCAGGGCGCGCAGTACATCGCGGGCCGCCCGGCCAAGGGCACGTCGGGCCGCACGCACGCGGTGATCGACCCGGCCACGGGCGACGAGGTGTACACCTACGAACTCGGGGGCCCAGCGGATGTCGACGCCGCCGTCGCCGCCGCCCGCGAGGCCTTTCCGGGCTGGGCCGGGACCACCCCGGGCGAGCGCTCCGACGCCATGCACCGTTTCGCCGCCGTACTCGCCGAGCGCGCCGAGGAGTTCGCGCACGCGGAGTCGCTGCAGTGCGGCAAGCCGATCAAGCTGAGCCGCGAGTTCGACGTGCCGGGCACGGTGGACAACACCGCGTTCTTCGCGGGCGCCGCCCGTCATCTCCAGGGGCAGTCCGCGGGGGAGTACAGCGGCGACCACACCTCGTACGTCCGTCGCGAGCCCATCGGGGTCGTCGGGTCCATCGCCCCCTGGAACTACCCGTTGCAGATGGCCGCCTGGAAGATCCTGCCGGCCATCGCCGCAGGCAACACCATCGTTCTGAAGCCTGCCGAGCTGACGCCCCTGACCTCCCTGCTCTTCGCGCAGGCGGCCACCGACGCGGGCATTCCCGACGGTGTCGTCAACATCGTCACCGGCATGGGCAAGGACGCAGGCGAGCATCTCGTGGGGCACCCGGACGTCGCGATGACGTCCTTCACCGGGTCCACGGCCGTCGGCAAGCGCGTCGCCGAGATCGCCACCGCCACCGTCAAGCGCCTCCACCTCGAACTCGGCGGCAAGGCGCCCTTCGTGGTCTTCGACGACGCGGACCTGGAGGCCGCCGTCCACGGCGCGGTCGCGGGCTCGCTCATCAACACCGGACAGGACTGCACGGCCGCCACGCGCGCGTACGTGCAGCGTCCGCTCTACGAGGCGTTCGTCCAGGGCGTCGCCGACCTGATGGCGACCGTCCGGCTCGGCGACCCCTTCGATGCGTCCACCGATCTCGGCCCGCTCATCTCCCATGTCCAGCGCGACCGCGTCGCCGGATTCGTCGAGCGCGCCAGGGGTTACGCGCGGATCGTCACCGGCGGCGATGCGCCCGGCGGCGCCCTGAAGAACGGCGCGTACTACAGGCCGACGCTGGTCGCGGACGCCCCGCAGGACAGCGAGGTCGTGCAGTCCGAGATCTTCGGGCCGGTGCTCGCCGTGCTCCCCTTCGACAGCGACGACGAAGGCATTCAGCTCGCCAACGACATCCCGTACGGCCTCGCGGCCTCCGCCTGGAGCCGCGACGTGTACCGCGCGAACCGCGCGACCCGCGAGATCAAGGCGGGCTGCGTCTGGGTCAACGACCACATCCCGATCATCAGCGAGATGCCCCACGGCGGATACAAGGCGTCCGGCTTCGGCAAGGACATGTCCTCGTATTCGTTCGAGGAGTACACGCAGATCAAGCACGTCATGTTCGACAACACTGCGGTGGTCGCGAAGGACTGGCACCGCACGGTTTTCGGGGACCGGTAGCAGCCGCCCGCACGCCGCCCCTCACCCGCACGGCACCCACCACCCCCACCAAGGGCAGTTTTCACGCCAAGGGAACCCACCCGAAAGGGCACCACGCGCATGCAGCAGTTCGAGCCCGACCGCCTTTCCCCAGCCCAACTGGCCGCGATGCGGCGCAGTATGAGGAACGGCAGAGCCGCCCTCACCCGCCGTTCCCTGTTGCGTGCCTCCACCGGCGGCGCGCTGGCCGTCGGCGGGCTCGGGCTGCTCAGCGGCTGCGGGATCCCCCCGGCGAGCAAGACCCAGGGTGTCTCCTCCGAGGACCACTCGGCCAAGGAGAAGGAGATCGACTTCTCCAACTGGACCGAGTACATGGACGTCGACGACAGCGAGAAGCACCACCCCACGCTGGACGCGTTCACCAAGCGCACCGGGATCAAGGTCAAGTACACCGAGGACATCAACGACAACGTCGAGTTCTTCGGCAAGATCAAGCCGCAACTGGCCGCCGGCCAGGACACCGGGCGCGACCTCATCTGCGTCACCGACTGGCTCGCCGCCCGGCTCATCCGTTTCGGCTGGGTCCAGAAACTGGACCCGTCCAACCTGCCGCACGCGTTCGCCAATCTGTCGTCCCAGTTCCGCAGCCCCGACTGGGACCCGGGCCGCGCGTACTCGTACCCCTGGACCGGCATCTCGACGGTCATCGCGTACAACAAGAAGGCGCTGGACGGCGAGAAGGTCTCCTCGGTCTCCGACATGCTGGACAACCCCAAGCTCAAGGGGCGCGTCGGTTTCCTCTCCGAGATGCGCGACAGCATCGGCATGACGATGCTCGACATGGGCAAGGACCCCGGGAAGTTCACGGACGACGACTTCGACGCGACGGTCGCGCGTCTTCAGAAGGCCGTCGACAATGGCCAGATACGCCGCTTCACCGGCAACGACTACACGTCGGACCTCACCAAGGGCGACCTCGCGGCGTGTCTCGCCTGGGCCGGCGACGTCGTCCAGCTCAAGGCGGACAGCCCCGACGTCGACTTCATCATCCCCGACAGCGGCTATCTCACGTCCTCGGACAACCTGCTGGTTCCCAACAAGGCGCGCCACAAGACCAACGCCGAGCGGCTCATCGACTACTACTACGAGCCGAAGCCCGCCGCTCAGCTCGCCGCGTACATCAACTACGTGTGTCCCGTCGACGGGGTACGCGACGAACTCGCGAAGATCGACAAGGACGCGGCGAACAATCCGCTGATCCTTCCCGACAAGGCCATGGCCGCCAAGTCGCATGCCTTCCGGTCGCTGAAGCCGAAGGAAGAGACGGCGTACGAGGAGAAGTTCGCCAAGCTCACGGGGTCGTAGGCACTGGCCTTCTGCCCACAGCAGCACTCCCGTCCCCCTCGACCCCTGGGAACCCCCAAATGACAGACACCAACGGCGACGTTCGCCTCTCCGGGATCAGTAAGACCTTCGGCTCTTTCACCGCCGTGCACCCCCTCGACCTCACCGTGCCGCAGGGCAGCTTCTTCGCGCTGCTCGGGGCGTCCGGGTGTGGCAAGACCACCACGCTGCGCATGATCGCCGGACTGGAGGAGCCCACCACCGGGACCGTCGCGCTCGGCGACCAGGATGTGACCGTGCTGCCGCCGTACAAGCGGCCCGTGAACACCGTCTTCCAGTCGTACGCGCTCTTCCCGCACCTCGACGTCTTCGAGAACGTCGCCTTCGGCCTGCGCCGGCGCGGCATCAAGTCCGTGAAGAAACAGGTCGAGGAGATGCTCGACCTCGTGCAGCTCGGCGAGCAGGCCCGTAAGAAGCCGCACCAGCTCTCCGGCGGCCAGCAGCAGCGCGTCGCCGTCGCCCGCGCGCTGATCAACCACCCGAAGGTGCTGCTCCTCGACGAGCCCCTCGGCGCCCTCGACCTCAAGCTGCGCCGCCAGATGCAGCTCGAACTCAAGCGCATCCAGACCGAGGTGGGCATCACCTTCATCCACGTCACGCACGACCAGGAGGAGGCCATGACCATGGCCGACACGGTCGCCGTGATGAACGCGGGCCGCGTCGAGCAGCTCGGCTCGCCCGCCGACCTCTACGAGAATCCGGGGACCACGTTCGTCGCCAACTTCCTCGGCACCTCGAACCTGATCGAGGCCGAGGTCGACGCGAAGAGCGGCGACGAGATCGTCCTCAAGGCGGCCGACAGCAAGCTCGTCCTGCCCGCCGCGCGCTGCTCTGCCCCCGCCTCCACCGGCGGCAAGGTGCTGGTCGGCATACGCCCGGAGAAGATATCCCTCATCCACGCGGACGACGCCGGCTCGATCCCGGAGGGCCGTAACCGCATCACCGGCACCATCGCGGACACCAGCTTCATCGGCGTCTCGACGCAGTACGTCATCGACACCCCGGTCTGCGACGAGTTCGCCGTGTACGCCCAGAACATCGAGCGCGACGGGCGCCTGGTGCCCGGCGCCGAGGTGGTCCTGCACTGGAACCCGGCCCACACCTTCGGTCTCGACGCCGCCCAGGCCATCGACGCGGGCATCGAGTCGGTCGAGGAAGAGGCCGCCGCATGACGACCGTCACCGAGGCGCCACCCCTCGCGCCCACGCCCGTCGAGGAGCCGCGGAGGCCGCGCAGCCGCGGCCGGCTCGTCCCGTACTGGCTGCTGCTCCCCGGCATCCTGTGGCTGCTGGTCTTCTTCGCGCTCCCGATGGTCTACCAGGCCTCCACGTCCGTGCAGACGGGCTCCCTGGAGGACGGCTTCAAGGTCACCTGGCACTTCGCGACGTACTGGGACGCGCTCGCCGACTACTGGCCGCAGTTCCTGCGCTCCGTGCTCTACGCGGGCGCTGCCACCGTGCTGTGTCTGCTGCTCGGCTACCCGCTCGCGTATCTGATCGCGTTCCGCGCCGGCCGCTGGCGGAACCTGATCATGATCCTCGTCATCGCGCCGTTCTTCACCAGCTTCCTGATCCGTACGCTCGCCTGGAAGACGATCCTCGCGGACGGCGGCCCGGTCGTCGGAGCCCTGGACAGCCTGCACGTCCTGGACGTCACGAGCTGGCTGGGCATCACGGCCGGCGACCGCGTCCTGGCCACGCCGCTCGCGGTGGTCTGCGGCCTGACGTACAACTTCCTGCCGTTCATGATCCTGCCGCTGTACACCTCGCTGGAGCGCATCGACGGGCGGCTGCACGAGGCGGCGGGCGATCTCTACGCGAAGCCCTTCACGACCTTCCGCAAGGTGACGTTCCCGCTCTCCATGCCGGGCGTCGTCTCCGGCACGCTGCTCACGTTCATCCCCGCCAGCGGCGACTACGTGAACGCGGATCTGCTCGGCTCCACCGACACCCGAATGGTCGGCAACGTCATCCAGACGCAGTTCCTGCGGATTCTCGACTATCCGACGGCCGCCGCGCTCTCCTTCATTCTCATGGCCGCGATTCTCGTCATCGTCACGCTCTACATCCGAAAGTCCGGAACGGAGGATCTCGTCTGATGTCCCCTGGATCCTTCAGCCGCTGGATTCGCCGGAATCTCGTAGTCATAGCCGGCCTGCTCACGCTCGCCTATCTGCTGCTGCCGAACGTCGTCGTGACGGTGTTCTCCTTCAACGATCCGAAGGGGCGCTTCAACTACGAATGGCAGAAGTTCTCCATGGACGCCTGGACCGACCCGTGCGGCGTCGCCGATATGTGCGGATCGCTCGGGCTCAGCCTGCAGATCGCCGCCTGGGCGACGCTCGGCGCCACCGTCCTCGGCACGATGATCGCCTTCGCGCTCGTCCGCTACCGCTTCCGGGCGCGCGGCGCGGTCAACTCGCTGATCTTCCTGCCGATGGCGATGCCCGAGGTCGTGATGGCCGCCTCGCTGCTCACGCTGTTCCTCAACATGGGCGCCCAGCTCGGCTTCTGGACGATTCTCATCGCCCACATCATGTTCTGCCTGAGCTTCGTCGTCACGGCGGTCAAGGCGCGCGTGATGTCGATGGACCCGCGCCTCGAGCAGGCGGCACAGGACCTCTACGCGGGCCCCTTCCAGACGTTCATCAGGGTCACGCTGCCGATCGCCGCCCCCGGAATCGCCGCGGGCGCGCTGCTGGCTTTCGCGCTCTCCTTCGACGATTTCATCATCACCAATTTCAATGCCGGCTCGGCCGTCACCTTCCCGATGTTCGTCTGGGGATCCGCGCAGCGCGGCACACCCGTACAGATCAATGTCATCGGCACGGCGATGTTCCTGGTGGCCGTACTGTGCGTGCTGAGCGGAATGCTGGTCGGAAAGCGCCGCGCCAGTCCGAAGACGTAAACCTCTCTTGTGTCCGTAGGCAATTGTTATTCGTATTCCTCGTAGGGAGATGACAATCATGGCCCCAAGCGCCATGGCCCCTTGGACGAAATCTCTTTCCGACGCCCAGCCGGTGTCCTACTGGCTGGACGACCCCGGCAGGCCGCGCCCCGAAGCCGCCCTCACCGGCGCCGAGCAGTGTGATCTGCTCGTCGTCGGCGGCGGCTACAGCGGACTGTGGACCGCGCTCCTCGCCAAGGAGCGCGACCCCGGCCGCGACGTGGTGCTCGTGGAGGGCCGCGAGGCGGGCTGGGCCGCCTCCGGTCGCAACGGCGGCTTCTGCGCCGCATCCCTCACCCACGGCTTCGGCAACGGCCTGTCCCGCTGGCCCGACGAGATCGCGCGGCTCGAGGAACTCGGCGCCCGCAACCTCGACGAGATCGAGGCCGCCGTCGACCGTTACTCCCTCGACTGCGACTTCGAACGCAGCGGCGAGATCGACGTCGCCACCGAGCCGTACCAGGCCGAGGAGCTCCGCGAGGCCTACGAGGCGATGCGCCGCCTCGGTCTCGCGGACGGCGTCGAACTCCTGGACGCGGATGCGGTGAGGGGACAGATCGACTCGCCGACATTCACCGGCGGACTCTGGGATCGCCGGGGCGTCGCCCTGCTCCACCCCGCCAAGCTCGCCTGGGGCCTCAAGCGCGCGTGTCTCGCGCTGGGAGTGCGGGTGTACGAGCACACCCCGGCCCTCTCCCTGGCCCCGCGCGGCGCCGGCATGGGCGTCCGCACGCCGTACGGCCGGATCCTCGCCCGCCGGGTCGCCCTCGGCACCAACGTCTTCCCGTCCCTGGTCCGGCGCGTCCGGTCGTACACCGTCCCGGTCTACGACTACGCCCTGATGACCGAGCCGCTGAGCCCCGCCCAACTGGCCGACATCGGCTGGAAGAACCGCCAGGGCCTGGCCGACGGCGGCAACCAGTTCCACTACTTCCGGCTGTCCGCGGACAACCGCATCCTGTGGGGCGGCTACGACGCCGTCTACCGGTACGGCGGCCGGGTGCGCGCCGAATACGACGAGCGGCCGGAGACCTACGCGAAGCTCGCCGGCCATTTCTTCCGCTGCTTCCCGCAGCTCGAGGACGTGCGCTTCACGCACGCGTGGGGCGGCGCCGTCGACACGTGCTCGCGCTTCTCGGCCTTCTTCGGCACGGCGTACAAGGGCCGTGTCGCCTACGCGGCCGGCTACACGGGCCTCGGCGTGGGCGCCACCCGCTTCGGTGCGGACGTCATGCTCGACCTGCTGTCCGGCGAGCGCACCGAACGCACGTCCCTGGAGATGGTCCGCACGAAGCCGCTGCCCTTCCCGCCCGAGCCGTTCGCCTGGACCGGCATCGCACTCACCAAGTGGTCGATGGCGAGCGCCGACGCACACGGCGGCCGGCGCAACGCGTGGCTGAAGGTGATGGACCGAATGGGCCTCGGTTTCGACAGCTGATGAGGGCCGCCACGCGCGCGTGGCGGCCGTTCAGCGCGAAGGCTCTGCCGGACTGCCGGATGAGGCAGACGGGTCGTCCGGGGCGTCGCCGAACCTGTCGATGCACGCGCTCACCAGTACGAGCAGCGCCCCGCACAGGCACCAGCTGCCGAGCACGTCCAGCGGCCAGTGGTAGCCGCGGCGGACCAGGCCGAAGCCCACTGCCGCGTTCAGCAGCAGGCAGCCGATCACCACCTCGCGGCGGGCGTAGGCGCTGGGGCGCAGATACGGAAGCAGGAGCAGTGTCGCCGCTCCGTAGGCCACGGTCGCGGTGGCGGTGTGCCCCGAGGGGTAGAAGCCGTCGCCGAGCCCCATGCCGGGCGGGCCCGGACGGGCGATCAGGAGCTTGATCGGGACGATCAGCATGGGGACGGCCGCCATCGCCAGCAGGGCGGCCAGCGGTGGCAGCCACCAGCGGGGCGCACCGGTGCGGCGGGCGTGCCAGGCGACATAGCCGGCCACACCGAGCAGGATCGGCACTGCGATCGGCACGCTGCCCAGATCGGCGAAGAACTCCGCCACGGCGTTGGGGAGGCGGGTCTGTCTGGCCGCAAGGCCGATGCGCTCGTCCATCCGGCGCAAGGGGCCGTGAGCGGCCACCTGCCAGGTGATGAGGGCGAAGAGGAAGAGGAGCCCGCACAGGCCCTGCACGCGTGTGCGCCGAAGTGCGTTCGGCCGCCCCGGAACAGGGGGGGGAGTTCCGGGGCGGCCGTCCTGGTCGGTTTGCCGCACGCCCCGGGGGGTTTGGGGCGGGCGGCCGTCCGACCGGTGAGGAGTTCCGGAGCCTGAAACTCCGGGTGTGTGCGCGAAGGCACGACCAGGACGAAGCTGGGGAGGCCGCGACCTGGCGTCGCCCACAGTCGCCTGTGGGCGGGGTGTTTCTCTCATCTGGCTAAAACCTACGGCAGGGGTGCGGGACCGAACAGGCGGAACGGCATCCTGCCATGGCCCTCGCACACGTTCTTCACATGCTCTGACCGTTACCCCAGGTCACGAGAGTTCTACCGTATGACGTCCACACATGTCAGAGCACATACGGAGCCGCGATCCGCCCGGTTTGGGGCAGATCGCGGCTCCAACTGGCCGAGCGGCTCCTCAGGCCGGTGGTGCGGCCCTTCGGGTACGGCCCAGGTCGCTCAGATACGGGCCAGGGCCGCCTCGATGATGTCCAGGCCCTCGGTGAGCAGGTCCTCGCCGATGACCAGCGGCGGCAGGAAGCGCAGCACGTTGCCGTACGTGCCGCAGGTCAGGACCAGCAGGCCCTCCTGGTGGCAGGCCTTGGCGAGGGCGGCGGTGGCCTCCGGGTTCGGCTCCTTGGTGGCCGGGTCCTTCACCAGCTCGACGGCGATCATCGCGCCGCGGCCGCGCACGTCGCCGATGATGTCGAACTTCTCCTGCATGGCGGTGAGGCGGCCCTTCATGACCTCCTCGATGCGCTTGGCCTTGGCGTTGAGGTCGAGCTCCTTCATCGTCTCGATCGCACCGAGCGCGCCCGCGCAGGCCACCGGGTTGCCGCCGTAGGTGCCGCCCAGGCCGCCCGCGTGCGCGGCGTCCATGATCTCGGCGCGGCCGGTGACGGCGGCGAGCGGCAGACCGCCCGCGATGCCCTTCGCCGTGGTGATCAGGTCCGGGACGACGCCCTCGTCCTCGCAGGCGAACCACTGGCCGGTGCGGCAGAAGCCGGACTGGATCTCGTCGGCGACGAAGACGATGCCGTTGTCCTTGGCGAACTGCGCCAGCGCCGGCAGGAAGCCCTTCGCCGGCTCGATGAAGCCGCCCTCGCCGAGCACCGGCTCGATGATGATCGCGGCGACGTTGTCCGGGCCGACCTGCTTGGTGATCTGGTCGATGGCCTGGGCGGCGGCCTCGGGGCCGCAGTTCTCCGGACCGGTCGGCCAGCGGTAGGCGTACGCCAGGGGAGCGCGGTACACCTCGGGCGCGAACGGGCCGAAGCCGTGCTTGTACGGCATGTTCTTGGCCGTCAGCGCCATCGTGAGGTTGGTGCGGCCGTGGTAGCCGTGGTCGAAGACGACGACGGCCTGGCGCTTGGTGTAGGCACGCGCGATCTTGACGGCGTTCTCGACGGCCTCGGCGCCCGAGTTGAACAGGGCGGACTTCTTCGCGTGGTCGCCCGGGGTGAGCTCGGCGAGCGCCTCGGCGACGGCCACGTAGCCCTCGTACGGGGTGACCATGAAACAGGTGTGGGTGAAGTCCTGCAGCTGGGCGGAGGCGCGGCGTACGACGGCCTCGGCGGAGGCGCCGACGGACGTCACCGCGATGCCGGAGCCGAAGTCGATCAGCCGGTTCCCGTCGACGTCCTCGATGATGCCGCCGCCCGCGCGTGCCGTGAAGACGGGCAGCGTGGAGCCCACACCGGCTGCGACCGCAGCGATACGGCGGGCCTGCAGCTCCTGCGACTTCGGGCCGGGGATGGCGGTGACGACGCGGCGCTCCTGCGGAAGTGCACTCATGCGGGGCTCCTGGGATGGTGTTCGGCGGTGTTCGTATCCGGAATTTCCGGAATTCCGGACGCTTCGCTTGGACGCTTGTGTTCCGGACGCTTCGGTTCTCTCTTCGCAGGCTAGGTCCGGGGGAGGGGAGTGGGCATGCTCCATGAGGGCGCTGTCCGAGGAGCCGGTTGTCCTTCGTGGACATAGCGGCCGACCGGGCGCGCCCGCCGGGGCGCGCTGACGCATTCCCGCAGGCCCGGGCGCGTAACCGGTGAACTCCCCATACGAGCGCATTAGATTGACTCGCGGACGACGTACGGACCGGCAGGCCAGGGGGCAAGGGGTCGATGAACACCGACGGCACGCAGGACGCACACGGCACACAGGCCGATCCGGTGCCGCGCCCGGCGGGGCCGCGCCCGGTCGGGCCCGGGCCGGCCGGGGCCGCGCAGGGCGCCGGGCCGCGGCGGCCCGTGCAGGGCCGGACGCCGGACGGCGGGCCGGCGGACGATGTGCCGTCACAGCCCGCACAGCCCCCGTACGCCGGGCCGTCGCCGGATGTAGACCCCTCCGCCGACGCGCTGTCGGCCGACGCGGCTTCACGGGCCGTGCAGGCTGCGCGGCCCGAAATGCCCGCGCAGCCCCCGGCCGCCGGGCCGCCCGCCGGTGTCCCGCCTCGGCCCGCGCAGGCGCCTGGAGCCCCTCCCGTTCCCGACGGGTCCGCCTTCCTCGCCTGGCTGCGGGCCCCCCGGCCCGAAGCCGCGCCCGGCATCTGGCGCTTCGGGCACCGGCCGCGGGCCGCCGAGGAGCCCGAGGCCATCCCGGCGCGGCAGCTGCTCAGCGGGGCGCTGGTCGCGTTTCTCGTGGGGTGGCTGGTCTGGTCGCTGCTGTGGAACGGGTACCTCGGCGGATGGTGGCTGCTGCCGCTCTACGCGATGATTCCGGACTCCTGGGCCGAGCCCCACTCGTTCGCCGCGGTCGTCGCCGTCTACGCGTACTACACCGTCGTCGCGCTTGTGATCATGGTGGGAGTCGGGCGGCTCGGCCGGTGGTCGGAGATCTGGCGGCGGTACGGGCTCCCCGCGTGGCGCCGGGCGGCCCCGAGGGCCGAGCCCCCGCCCCCGCCCGCGGTGGACCCCGCCCAATGGCCCCAGCTGAGGGCCGCCGGCGCCCAGGACGCCGCCGACAGGCTCGCCGCCGAAGCCCGCGCCGGGCTCATGCGCGACGTCGACCACGCGAGGATCACGCGCGCGTGGCAGGGCGTACGCACCGGGCGGCACAACCTCGCGACCTTCACCCGCGCCGTCCTCAAGGACGGAGCCGCCGCCTGTCTGCACCCCTCCGGCGAGCGCGACCTCCCCGTCCGCGCCGCCCGGCACGATCTCGCCACAGCGCAGGTGCGGATCGGCACGACCGCCGACGATCCGCGCAACCCCTACCAGTACCGCGGCACCGGACTGGCGCTCGGCCCCGAGCTGCTCGGCACCTCGCTGCTCGCCGTCGGCCCGGCCGGATCCGGCAAGACCAGCAGTGTCGTGCGGCCGCTCGCCGAGGCGCTGTGCCTGCAGGCGCTGGCGGGGCGGGCCGCCGTGGTCGTGGTCGGCGCCGCGGGCGCCGGGCTCGGGCCCGCCGACGCGTATGACGTCGTCGTCCGCATCGGCAACCCCGAATCCGTGTACGACCTCGATCTGTACGGCGGAACCCACGACCCCGACGAGGCCGCGGCGATTCTCGCCGAGGCCCTCGTCGGCGACCTCGCGGACCCGCACCCCGGCGGCGCCGGCCGGCGCCCCACCACCGTGCTCGCCCAACTGCTCGGGCCGTTCCACGCGGTCCACGGCCGCTTCCCCTCCGTACCCGAGCTGCGGCAGCTTCTGGACGGTGCGCCCGGTCCGCTCGGCGCGCTGCGCAAGGCGATCGCCGAGGCCGGGCACGAGGTGATGTTGCGCGAGCTCGACGCGCGCGAGCGGCAGCTGGGGCATCCCGGAGACCTGGGTGGGGTGCTCGCCGACCGGATCGCGCTCCTCGACCGGCCGGCCTTCGCCGGCTTCTTCGACACGTCGGGGCAGAGCCGTCCCTTCTCGCTCCGGTCGATCGACCACCCGGTGCGGGTCCGTATCGACCTTCCCGAGCGCGGGCACGCCGACGCCTCCCGGATCCTCTCCAGGCTCGTGCTCGCCCAGTTCACGGCCGGTGCCGCCGTCCGCGACGACCGGTCGCTGTTCGCCTGCCTCGTCCTCGACGACGCGACGGGCGCGGTCACTGCGGAGGCGGTACGCGGCCTGCAGCGGCTGCGATCGGCGAACGCGGGGGCTGTACTGACGCTGCGCACGCTCGACGACGTCCCGCGGCCGCTGCGCGGACCTCTGCTGGGCTCGACCGGCTGCCGTATGGCGCTGTCGGGGCTGACCCCCTGGGACGGGCAGGACTTCGCGGAGGTGTGGGGCAAGGAGTGGATCGAGGCGCGTGACGTCACCGACCGGCAGATCATCGCCGAGACACCGCTCGGCAAGACCGTGCACGTCCTGCGGCGCGTGATCACCGGCCACGCCCCGACCGCCCGCGCGGTGACCGTCCGCCAGGTGGAGCGCGAGCGCTGGTCCGCCTCCGAGCTGGCCCACAGCGTGCCGCCCGGGCACGCGGTGCTGTCCCTCACGAATGTGCGCGGCGAACACGCGCCGCCGTTGCTGGTGGATCTCAGAAGCTGAGGGCCGAGTCCGGGCCCGGCGGAGCGTGCGGAAGGGGTGTGACGTTCGGACATTCGGCTGTCACGTCCGGACATTCGGTCACATGCGCATCGTACGGTGAGGCAGAATCGGAGGTGGTCGTTCGTACGCGGCGGCCAAGGAAGCGCCTCGGTATCACCGGGGCCTCACGCCGAAGTCACTCCGACTCCACCTCGACCGACGACTGTGAAGAAGATCTGAAGACCCATGCGCCCCACGCTCGCCTCGCTCGTCCAGCACTCCGCGCTCAAGCTCACGGTGCGCGCGGGCGAGGACCATCTGGACACCCCTGTCCGGTGGGCGCACGTCAGCGAGCTGGCCGACCCCGTCCCCTACATGGAGGGCGGCGAGCTGCTGCTGATCACCGCGCTCAAGCTGGACGCGGAGGATCCCGAGGCGATGCGCCGCTATGTGAAGCGACTGGTGGGCGCCGGTGTCGTCGGGCTCGGCTTCGCCGTCGGCGTCAACTACGACGACATCCCCGACGCGCTCGTCGAGGCGGCCGAGGCGGAGGGCCTGCCGCTGCTCGAGGTGCCGCGGCGGACGCCGTTCCTCGCCATAAGCAAGGCCGTGTCGGCCGCCATCGCCGCCGATCAGTACCGGGCGGTGACCGCCGGCTTCGCCGCCCAGCGTGAACTGACCAAGCAGGCGCTGAGCGGCGGCCCGGAGGGCCTGCTCACCGCGCTCGCCGCGCAGGTCGACGGCTGGGCGGCGCTGTACGACGCGTCGGGCGCCGTCGTCGCCGCCGCGCCGGAGTGGGCCGCTCGCCGGGCCGCCCGGCTCACCCCCGACGTCGAGCGGCTGCAGCAGCGGACCGCTCCGGCGAGCGCCGTCGTGGGCGGCTCACCGGGCGACAGCGGCGAGGACCGCGTGGAGCTGCACTCGCTGGGCACCGGCCGCCGGGCACGCGCCGCGCTCGCCGTCGGCACCGCGTCGACGCTGGGTACCGCTGAGCGGTACGCCGTGCACTCGGCCGTCGCTCTGCTGACGCTCACGACAGAGCGGTCCCGTTCCCTGCACGACGCCGAGCAGCGCATCGGCGCCGCCGTGCTGCGGATGCTGCTCGCCGGACAGCCCGACCACGCCCGGGCCGTCGCCGGGGACCTGTACGGCGGGCTGCTGGACGCCCCCTTCCGCCTGATCATCGCGGAGGCGGCACCGGCCTCTGCGGCGCGCGCCCATGCCAAGGGTGCTTCTTCCGCCGGGCGGACGGAGCACGGCGAGCCCGACGGGACGTCCCCCGAGAACACGCCCCCGCGAGGGCCGGCCGGCGGGCACGCACGCGTGGCTGTCGCCGAATCGCAGGCGGGCGGCCCCGCGGGTGTGGCTGGTGCCGCCTCGTCGAAGGCGAGCGGCCACGCGTGCGTGCCGCCTGCCAAGCGGTCGGCGGCCGTGCCGCCCACGGCCGATGCGGCGGCCGGCGACCCGCGGGCAGCACTCGCCGATGTCGTCGAGGCCGCGGCGGCGCGCGCCGGTGAAGCGATTCTCCTGGTCCCCGACGGCGACCGGCTCATCCTGCTCGCCGCCGACGGAGGCGCCGCAGTGGCGGCCTGCCTTCAGCACGCCGATGCGCTGGAGCACGCGCGTGCCGTGCTGCGAGACGCCGCCGGGCGTGAGGCCACGGCCCACGAGGCTTCTGCGGGCGAGGAGCAGGAGCTGGTCGTCGGCCTGTCCGCGCCGGCCGGTCCGATCGCCGCCGCCACCGCCTACAAGCAGGCCGAACAGGCCCTGTCCGTCGCCCGCCGGCGCGGACGCTGCCTCGTCGAGCACGAGGAACTGGCGGCAGGCTCCGTACTGCCGCTGCTCGCCGACGACGCGGTACGCGCCTTCGCGGACGGGCTGCTGCGGGCCCTGCACGAACACGACGCCCGGGGCCGGGGCGACCTCGTCGCCTCGCTGCGGGCCTGGCTGTCACGCCACGGCCAGTGGGACGCGGCCGCCGCGGACCTCGGCGTCCACCGGCACACACTGCGCTACCGCATGCGCCGCGTCGAGGAGATCCTCGGCCGCTCCCTCGACGACCCGGACGTACGCATGGAGCTGTGGCTGGCGCTGAAGGCGACCGCGAGCGAATGACGACCGCCCGCCACGGCACACTGCCAAAGCGGTGTGTCCGGCGGGCCGATCACTCCGTACCGGACAAGCGACCCCGGCTGCCCCCGGCCCTACGGTGGGACACGCATCACCCGGGTCGGCGGACCATGCACCACCGGCCCCTGCACCACCCAAGACACCGACAGCGGAAGGGCCGGGACTCAAGATGCCACAGGGAAACGAGGCAGCCACCCACGCCTTCTGGCTCGCCGGCCGCCAGGCCACCGGCGACGCCACCTTCGACGTGACGTCCCCCTGGGACGGCCGGCTCGTCGGCAAGGCCGCCGTTCCGACCGACGCCCAGGTCGAGGAGGCCGTGGCCGCCGCGTACGCCGTCCGGGACGAGCTCGCCGCGATCCCCGCGCACGTACGGGCCGCCGCCCTGGACCACGTGTGCAAGCGGCTCGTCGAGCGCACCGAGGAGATCGCCCAGCTGATCTCCGCCGAGAACGGCAAGCCCATCAAGTGGGCGCGCGGTGAGGTCGGCCGTGCCGTCTCCGTCTTCCGCTTCGCCGCCGAGGAGGCCCGCCGCTTCAACGGCGGCGAGGCCCAGCGCCTCGACACCGACGCGGGCGGCGCCGGGCGCCTCGCCCTGACCCGCCGCTTCCCCAAGGGCGTCGTCCTCGGCATCGCGCCGTTCAACTTCCCGCTGAACCTGTGCGCCCACAAGGTCGCCCCCGCGATCGCCGCCGGTGCGCCGATCATCCTCAAGCCCGCGCCCGCGACCCCGCTCTCCGGCCTCGTCCTCGGCGAGCTGCTCGCCGAGACCGACCTCCCGGCGGGCTCCTGGTCCATCCTGCCGGTCCCCAACGACCGCATGCCCGCCCTCGTCCAGGACGAGCGGCTGCCGGTGATCTCCTTCACGGGTTCCGAGAAGGTCGGTTACGCGATCATGGACTCGGTGCCGCGCAAGCACTGCACCCTCGAGCTCGGCGGCAACGGCGCGGCCGTCGTCCTGGCCGACTACGCATCGGACGAGGACCTGGACTGGGCGGCGCAGCGCATCGCGACCTTCTCCAACTACCAGGGCGGCCAGTCCTGCATCTCCGTCCAGCGCGTGATCGCGGACGCCTCGCTCTACGAGCGCCTGGTGCCGCGGATCGTGGCGGCCGTCGAGGCGCAGGTCACCGGCGACCCGTCGGACGACGCCACCGAGGTCGGCCCGCTGGTCAGCGAGGACGCCGCCAAGCGTGTGGAGTCCTGGGTCGACGAGGCCGCGCAGGCCGGCGCCCAGGTGCTCACCGGCGGCAAGCGTGACGGCGCCTCTTACGCGCCCACCGTCCTCGCCGACGTCCCGGCCGACGTGACCATCTCCTGCGAGGAGGTCTTCGGGCCGGTCCTCACCGTGCACAAGGTGGACGGCGAGGCCGAGGCGTTCGCAGCCGTCAACGACTCCAAGTACGGCCTGCAGGCAGGCGTGTTCACCCACGACCTGCAGACCGCGTTCCGCGCCCACCGCGCGCTGGAGGTCGGCGGCGTGGTCATCGGCGACGTCCCGTCCTACCGCGCAGACCAGATGCCGTACGGCGGCGTCAAGCAGTCCGGTGTGGGCCGCGAGGGCGTGCGGTTCGCGATGGAGGACTACACGTACGAGCGGGTTCTGGTCCTGACGGGCATCGCCCTCTAGCCGGCCGGTCGCCGCGACGAGCGTGACGAAGGGGCCCGGCACCGAAGCATCCCACTGCCTTCGGTGCCGGGCCCCTTCTCATGTGCGCCGGCTTCTTCCGGACCCTCAACCAGAGAAGCCGACGTGCGCGAGCCGCAGCGGGCCGCGCAGCCTGATGTGCAGGTCCTGCACGCCGACCGCCGTGAACGCGGCGCCGACGGTGGCGTACGCGTAGGGGCCGCCGGTCGCCGGGACATCGATCGAGGCGAGCACCGTGCCGTCGGCCTCACCCGACTCGCCCGCCAGGGAGAGTTCGACGGTGCCCTCGCCCGCCGCTTCGACGGACACCTCGGTGACGCCGTCACCGAAGTCGCAGCGGCGGAAGACCAGTTCACCCGTCGCGTCGTCCACCGGCGTCACGGCGTCGCCCGAGGTCTTGCTGCGGTCGACGATCGTGGTGCCGCGCTGTACGTCGTAGTCGGCGGCGTCCAGGCCGTTCGCGACGACCGGACGCGGGCCCGCGGCCTCGCCGTCGATCCGGACGGTCTCGCGCAGCCGGACGTCCTCGCTGGACGCGCCCACCAGCAGCTCGTACTGCCCCGGCTCCACCCACCAGCGGCCGTGGGCGACGTCCCAGAAGCCGAGCCCGCTGACCGGGAGTTCGAAGGACAGCTCGGCCGACGCGCCGGGCGCCAGGTGGACGCGGCGGTACGCGGCCAGTTCGCGGCGCGGCCGCGGGACCGTCGGGTCGACGGCGCGGGTGTAGAGCTGGGCGACCTCGTCGGCGGGCACACCGCCGGTGTTGGTGACGGTGAAGGAGACCTGGAGCACCTCCCCGTCCCGCTGCACCGACAGGTCCCCGTACGCGAAGGACGCGTACGACAGGCCGTGGCCGAACGGGAAGAGCGGGGTGCCCTCGAAGTACAGGTACGTCTGGCGGCTGCCGATGATGTCGTAGTCGAGGAGGTCCGGCAGGTCGTCGTCCGACGCGTACCAGGTCTGCTGCAGGCGGCCTGCGGGGGAGACGTCGCCGGCCAGGACGCGGGCCAGCGCCGTGCCCGCCGCCTGGCCGCCGTGCGCGGTCCACAGCACGGCCGGCAGGTCCTCGTGGTCGACCGCGTACGGGTACGCGGAGACGAGGGTCAGGACGGTGCGCGGGTTCGCGGCGCGGGCGGCGCGCAGCAGGCGCTCCTGCTGCTCGGGCAGGCGGAGCGTGGTGCGGTCCTCGGTCTCGCGGCCGTTGATGTGCGGGTCGTTGCCCGCCGCCACGATCACGACGTCCGCCGCGGCCGCGGCACGGGCCACCACGTCCTCGCCGCGCTCGGTGACGGCCACCTCGAAGATCTCCGCATCGGATGCGTCTTCCGCGGCAACCTTCACGCCGTCGGCGGTGACAGAGACGTACCGGCCCGTTCCCAGGTGCTTCAGGAGGTGACCGTTCTCGTGGGCTTCGGACGCCTCGAGGCGGAACGTCTCCTGGACGACCCAGCCGCCGGGCTGGTCCGCGGAAGCCCGTACGAAGCCGTCGTCCGCGACCGACAGATAGCGGCCGTCGGGGGCGCGGAACGTGATGACGTCGTTGCCCCAGTCGATCAGCGCGAGGTCGGTCCCGGTGGCGTCGGCGGTCAGCGGCGGCAGGTCCGTGCGGCCCGCGAGCAGCGCCGGGTCCAGGGCGCCCTCGGCCCCGCGCACCTGGTCGTCCGCGCCTTCGGCCTCGGGCACCGTGAGGTACGTGCCGGACGAGGTCTTCAGCCGTACGCGGTCCACGCCCTCGGCGAACTCGACCTGCTCGGCGCCGAACCGCTCGTACAGGCCCTCGAGGGGAGTCGAGCGGTGGATCAGCGTGCCGCTGTACCAGTCGAGCTTGCACTCGTCGGCGAGCAGGCCCACCACGGCGATGCGGGTGTCCGCGGCCAGCGGCAGCACGCCGTCGTTCTTGAGCAGGACGATCGCCTGCTCGGCGGCCTCCTGGGCGAGCGCGCGGTGCTCCGGGGTGTCGAAGTCCTTGGTGCCGGCGTACGGGTCGAGCTCCGGGTCGAACTCGCCGAGGCTGAGGCGGACGGCCAGCTGGCGGCGTACCGCCGTGTCGATGTCGGCCTCGGAGAGCAGGCCCTGCTCCAGGGCGCCACGCACGCGTGCCACGATCTGGGAGCCGTCGGTGCCGTGGTCGGTGAAGCTGTCGACGCCCGCGATCAGCGCGGCCGCCGTCGACTCCTCGTGCGTGTCGAAGTAGTGCTCGGAGTCGACCAGGTTCGACGGCGCGCCCGCGTCCGAGCAGACCAGCAGCTCCTGGTCCGTCCAGGTCCGCAGGTGCTCGCGCAGGTACGGCGAGACGTGGTTGGGACGGCCGTTGACCAGGTTGTACGCGGGCATGACGCCGGCGACCGCGCCCGCCTCGACGGACTCGCGGAAGGCACGCAGGTCGTACTCGTGCAGCACGCGCGGACGGACCGAGGACGAGGTGACGTCGCGGCCCGTCTCGTTGTTGTGGGCCAGCCAGTGCTTGAGGACGGGGGCCGTGCGCCAGTACGCGGGGTGGTCGCCGCGCAGGCCGCGGGTGTACGCGGTCGCGATGGCCGAGGTCAGCTTCGGGTCCTCCGAGTAGCCCTCCTCGTTGCGGCCCCACAGGGGGTGGCGCAGCAGGTTCACCGTGGGGGACCAGACGTTGAGGCCGATGCGGTCGTCGCGGGCGCGCATGGCGCGGACCTCGGTCGACACCGCCTCGCCGACCCTGCGTACGAGATCGTCGTTCCAGGTCGCGCCGATCCCTACGGCCTGCGGGAACACGGTCGCCGGGCCCATCCAGGCCACGCCGTGCAGTGCCTCCTGGCCGGTGCGGAACGCGGCGACGCCGAGCCGTTCCACGGCGGGTGCGAACTGGTGCAGCATCGCGATCCGCTCGTCGAGCGTGAGCCGCGCGAGCAGATCGTCGACGCGTTCGGCGGCCGGGAGTTGCGGGTCGCGGAAGGGCAGCGGATGTGCGGTCACGTGGGAATCCCCTTGTGGTGGAGCGAGGTGTGCGCCCTGGGTGGTCGGACGATCCGGTGTGGTCGAACGAGCCTGGCGCGCTTTCGAAGCGCTTCGATGCTGTTGCCGCGGAACGGCGGGTGTCAAGACACGTCATGGCAACAACTCTTGGCTCTGAGTCTCGCATGGAGCCCCTACCCGTCCATATATAGGTCGGAGGAATCTTCGAATCGGCTCTTGTGCGCCTCGGGGTGTTCACTTAACCTCGCAGCAACATCGAAGCGCTTCGACAACGGGCCGGGCACCTCAGGTGCACAAACCGCTCCCCTGTCCGCTTCGGCTCAGCCAGTTACCACTCACGACACCGCAGCCGACCGGTGGCACGCCCCCCGGGTGTCCTGGTGCGCCATGAAGGGTTGACGCAATGACGCCGAACTCCTCCTCCGCGAGCTCCTCCCCGAGCCGGAGAAGCTTCCTCGCCTCCACGGCTGTCGCAGCGGCGGCCGTGGCCGGCGGGATGCCGCTGCTGACCGCCTGCGGCGGGTCGGACGGCGGTTCCAAGGACGGCACCACCTCGGGCAAGGACGCGAAGAAGATCCTTCCCACCTTCGTGGCGCAGAACGTCGTGACGCCCGACATCCCGTCGAAGAACGGCTCTGCGATGGGCTTCACCAGCGAGCTCTCGCTCGCCGACCTGAAGACCTCGGTGCCGAAGACGCTCGGCAAGGGCTCCACGGTCAAGATCATGTCGCCGTTCTGGGGTACGCCGCCGAAGGGCAGCAACCCCTACTACAAGGCGATGAACGAGCTGATCGGCGCCGACATCGTCTGGCAGAACCAGGACGGCAACACCTACGACGAGAAGCTCGGCGCGGTCCTCGCCTCCAGCGACATGCCGGACGTCGTGGTCATCCCCGGCTGGAACATGGGCGGCAAGATACCCAGCGCCATCATCAACAAGATGGCCGACCTCGGCCCGTACCTCTCCGGCGACAAGGTCAAGAAGTACCCGAACCTCGCGGCCATCCCGACCGACGCCTGGCAGCGCTCCATCTTCGGCGGCAAGCTGCGCGGTCTGCCGATGCCCTCGTCCTACGTCGCCAACATCGTGCCGTTCTACCGCAAGGACATCTTCGACAAGAAGGGGTACAAGCTCCCCACCTCTGCCGACGAGTTCCTGTCGCTGGCCAAGGAGATCACCAACGCCAAGGCGAAGGTGTGGGCCTGCGACGACATGAAGTGGACCGCCTTCAACGTGTTCGGTGTCCTGTCCGGCGGCGAGAAGCCGCTCGGCTGGAACCTCGTCGACGGCAAGCTGATCTACCGCGTCGAGACGGACGAGTACCTCGAGGCCCTGGAGTGGACGCGGAAGCTGTACGCAGCGGGCGTCGTCCACCCGGACGCCAAGGCGCAGAACCAGGGCGACGCGGGCCTGCGCTTCACCTCGGGCGAGGTGCTGATGTACAACAACGACATCTCGGCCTGGTGGGGCAAGAGCGCCGAGCAGGCCACCCAGAACCCGAAGTTCCGCGTCGGCGGCATGGACATCTTCGGCCACGACGGCGGTGACCCGACGCTGTGGGCCGGTTCGCCCGCCGGTATCTGGGCCTTCGTCAACAAGAAGGCGTCCGAGTCCGTGATCAAGGACGTCCTGGCCGCCGCCAACGTGACCGCCGCCCCGTACGGCACCAAGGAGTACATGCTCACCGAGTACGGGGTGGAGGGCACGCACTACACCGTCAAGAACGGCATGCCGGTCAAGACCGACAAGGGCAACCAGGAGGTCGTGAACGCCTACGTCATGCTGGCCAGCCCCGCCGCGACCATTGCGCACCCGGACTTCCCGGACATCACCAAGGACATGGTCGAGTGGCAGCAGCGGATGGGCGCCTTCACCAAGAAGTCCTCCTTCTACGGGCTGCAGATCACCGAGCCCGCCCGCTACACCAACCTCTCCAACGACTTCGAGCAGTTGGAGGACGACGTCGTCCGCGGCCGCAAGAAGATCAGCGACATGCAGCAGGCCATCGCCGACTGGAAGAGCGGCGGCGGCGACAAGCTGCGCGACTGGTACAAGAAGCTGCTCGACACCAACGGCTCGCAGGGGTGACGAGGTGTCGTCGCACAGCACCGCCCCGGGCGCCCCAGTCCGGACCGCCTCGTCCGTGGTGACGGACGGCACCGAGCCGTCCGTCGCCCGTACGGGCCGCACCGCCCGGAGGAAGAAGACCGGCTCGTCCGCGAAGAGCGGCACGTTCAGGAACCGCTTCAAGCGGGACCGCGCCCTGATCCTGATGACCCTGCCGGCCGTGCTGCTGGTCCTGGTCTTCAACTACGTACCGATCCTGGGCAACGTCGTCGCCTTCCAGGAGTACGACCCGTACGTCAGCGACAACGGCGTCATCGCCATCCTGCACAGCCCCTGGGTGGGCTTCGAGCAGTTCCAGCGGATCTTCGAGGACTCGGCGTTCTGGGACGCCGTGCAGAACACGCTGGTGCTGTTCATCCTGCAGCTGGTGCTCTTCTTCCCCGTGCCGATCCTGCTCGCGCTGCTCATCAACAGCGTGGTCAGGCCCCGCGTACGGGCCGTCTCCCAGGCGATCCTCTACCTGCCGCACTTCTTCTCGTGGGTGCTGGTCATCACCGTCTTCCAGCAGATCTTCGGCGGCGCGGGCATCATCGCGCAGACCCTGCGGCAGCACGGCTACGAGGGCTTCGACCTCATGACCAACCCGGGGATCTTCAAGTTCCTGGTGACGGCGGAGGGCGTCTGGAAGGACGCGGGCTGGGGCATCATCGTCTTCCTCGCCGCGCTTGCCTCCGTCAGCCCTGACCTGTACGAGGCCGCGGCGATGGACGGGGCGTCGCGGTGGCGCAGGATGTGGCACGTCACACTGCCCGCTCTGCGCCCGGTGATCGCCCTGCTGCTGGTGCTGCGCGTCGGCGACGCCCTCACCGTCGGCTTCGAACAGATCCTGCTGCAACGCGACGCGGTCGGCCCGGGCGCGTCGGAGGTCCTCGACACTTATGTGTGGTGGAACGGCGTCCGCAACCAGGAGTTCAGCTACGCGGCGGCCGCCGGCCTGATCAAGGGCGTGGTGAGCCTGGCGCTGGTGCTGGTGGCGAACAAGGTGGCCCATCTCATGGGCGAGCAAGGGGTGTACAAGAAGTGAGCGCCGTCACCCAAGAACGTCCGCCCGGCCGCTGGGCGGCCCCGCCGAGGCCCTCATGGGAGGGCGAGCCCAGCAAGGCCGGGCTGGCGAGCAAGGGCCTGGTTCTCGGCATCGCCTGCCTCGGTGTCCTCTTCCCGCTGTGGATCGTCATCGTCACCAGCCTCTCCACGAAGAAGACCATCACCGAGGCCGGCGGCCTGGTCCTGGTGCCGAAGGGCATCACCTTCATCGCCTACCGGGAACTTCTGGGCGGCGGTCAGGTCAGCCGCGCGGCGATCATCAGCATTCTGATCACCCTGGTCGGCACGCTGTTCTCGATGACGGTGTCCGTCCTGTGCGCGTACGGGCTGTCCCGCACGTCGTCGCTCGGGCACCGCTGGTTCCTGATGACGCTGCTCGCCACGATGTTCTTCGGCGCGGGCCTCATCCCCACGTATCTGCTGGTGCAGTCCCTGGGGCTGGCGGACACCTATCTCGCGCTGATCCTGCCGAGTGCGGTGAGCGTCTTCAACATCCTCGTGCTGCGCGGGTTCTTCATGGGCATCTCGCCGGAACTCATCGACAGCGCGCGGATGGACGGCGCCGGCGACTGGCGGATCCTGTGGAAGATCGTGCTGCCGCTCTCCCGCGCGGTCGTCGCGGTGATCACGCTCTTCTACGCCGTCGGCTACTGGAGCGCCTGGTTCAACGCGTCGATCTACCTGAGCGACCAGGACATGATGCCGCTGCAGAACGTCATGATCCAGCTCGTCCAGAAGCAGGAGCCCCCGGTGGGGATGGGCCAGGCCATCAAGACCGGCCAGCTGTCCGGACTCGCCGTCCAGATGGCGGTCATGGCGATGGCACTGCTGCCCGTCGCCGTCCTGTCGCCCTTCGTCCAGAAGCACTTCAAGAAGGGCATGCTCACCGGCGCGGTCAAGGGCTGACGCCCCGCACCGCCCCTCGTTCGCCGCCGTGTCCGGCCGGGCCTGTCACCGGCCGGACACGGCAGGCTCCAACCCCGCGCCGCGGCGGGTTCCCTATCCCCGCCACGGCGCGGCTCCCCCCACCTCCCCCCTCGCAGCCCCGCCATACGGCGGCCGGATCCCCCCGGCGGCCGCCTGTCGCGACGCTCTCGGAACTGCCTGTTCCCGACCGTCCCTCCCTGTTCTGGCCCCACCGTCCCCCGACAGGTTCCAGATCCATCAGGCTCCTCCGCTCCTCCCCGCACATAACGAGGTATGTCATGAGCACGTACCACCTCAGCAGACGCTCCGTCCTCGCCGGGACTGCCGCCACGGCAGCACTCACCGCCCTCCCCGCCCTCCAGGGCACGGCACATGCGGCCACCAAGACGCCCACGACCACCGCGGCAGCCGATGCCAACGGGAACCCGTACCGCTGGCGCAACGCCGCCATCGGCGGCACCGGCTTCGTCACCGGTGTGCTCTTCCACCCCTCCGTCCGCGGACTCGCCTACGCCCGCACGGACATCGGCGGCGCCTACCGCTGGGACGACGGCACGAGCGCGTGGGTCCCGCTCATCGACCACATCGGCTGGGACGACTGGAACCTGCTCGGCGTCGAGGCGATCGCCGTCGACTGCGCCCACCCTGACCGCGTGTACGTGGCACTCGGCACGTACGCCCAGTCGTGGGCGGGCAACGGCGCCGTACTGCGCTCCGACGACCGCGGCGCCACCTGGACCCGCACCGACCTGAGCGTGAAGCTCGGCGCGAACGAGGACGGCCGCGGCGCCGGCGAGCGGCTCCTCGTCGACCCGCGCGACAGCGACACCCTGTGGCTCGGCACCCGCCACGACGGCCTGCTCAAGTCCGCGGACCGGGGCGCGACCTGGGCGTCCGCCGACTTCCCGGCGCAGGCGACGGCGTCCGGCCAGGGCATCATGTTCCTCGTCGCGGCCGGGCGCACCCTGTACGCCGGCTGGGGCGACGGCGACGGCAGCGCGACCGCAACGACCCTGTACCGCACGACCACGTCCGGCAGCTGGGAGGCCGTGCCCGGGCAGCCCACCGGGACCGCCGCCAAGGTGCCGATCCGCGCCGCGTACGACTCCGGCACGCGCGAGCTGTACGTGACCTACGCCGACACCCCCGGCCCGAACGGCCACTCGACCGGCTCGGTGCACAAGCTGAACACCGCGTCCGGCAAGTGGACCGAGGTCACCCCGGTGAAGCCGGGCGGCACCACGGCCGACGGCTCCAACGACACCTTCGGGTACGGCGGCGTCGCCGTGGATGTCTGCCGCCCCGGCACCGTCGTCGTCTCCACCAACAACCGCTGGGCGGACATCGACACGCTCTACCGGTCCACCAACGGCGGCCGCACCTGGACGTCCCTGAAGGACTCCGCTGTCTTCGACGTGTCCGAGACTCCTTTCCTGAAGTGGGGCGGGGACAAGCCCAAGTTCGGTTGGTGGATCCAGGCCGTCGGCATCGACCCGTACGACTCGAAGCACATCGTGTACGGGACGGGCGCGACGCTCTACGCGACCCGGGACCTGAAGAACTGGGCACCGCAGATCCGCGGTCTGGAGGAGACCGCCGTGCGCCAGCTGATCTCGCCTCCGGCCGGGGAAGCGCATCTGCTCAGCGGGCTCGGGGACATCGGCGTGATGTACCACGAGCTGCTCACGGCGTCTCCGTCGCGCGGCATGGCGACGAACCCCGTGTTCGGGTCGGCGACGGGACTCGCGCTGGCCGCGGCCAAGCCGTCCTACGTCGTGCGGTCCGGCTGGGGCGACCAGGGCAACGGCGCCTACTCGAACGACGGAGGCCAGGCCTGGGTGCCCTTCGCGGCCCAGCCCGACATCGCCAAGAGCGCACCGGGACCGATCGCCACCAGCGCCGACGGCTCGACGCTGCTGTGGTCGTTCATCCACTGGGACGGCACCAAGTACGCCGCGCACCGCTCCACGGACAACGGCGCGACCTGGACCGAGGTCTCCTCCTTCCCGAAGGGCGCCACGCCGGTCGCCGACCCGGCCGACCCGACACTCTTCTACGCGTACGACACCGACACAGGAACGCTATACGCGAGCACTGACAGTGGTGCCTCCTTCACTGCCCGTGCGACCGGACTGGCATCCGGCGACAACCAGTTCAAGATCGCCGCAGCCCCCGGCCGCGGCGGCGACCTGTGGCTCTCGGCCAAGTGGAACGGCCTCTACCGCTCCACGGACGGCGGCGCCACCTTCACCAAGGTGAGCAGCTGCTGGGCGTCGTACACGCTCGGCTTCGGCAAGGCCGCCGACGGAGCCGACTACCCGGCGATCTACCAGGTCGGCTCCACGGAGGCGATCACCGCCGTCTACCGGTCCGACGACGAGGCGAAGACCTGGATCCGGATCAACGACGACAGCCACCAGTGGGGCTGGATCGGTGAGGTCATCACCGGCGACGCCCGCATCCACGGCCGGGTATACCTCGGCACCAACGGCCGCGGCATCCAGTACGGAGACCCGGCCTGACAGCCCGCCCGACGGCGTGACCCCAGACGCCCAGCGCCTACGGAGAACCTTCCTCATGACCCCCCAGACGCCCAGCTTGACCGCATCCGGTACGCCGGACCGCCCGACCCTTGCCGACACCACCCGAGGCCACATCCTCTTCGGCGGCGACTACAACCCCGAGCAGTGGCCCGAGGAGACCTGGCACGAGGACGTGCGCCTCATGCGCGAGGCAGGCGTCAACTCCGTCACGCTGGGCGTCTTCTCCTGGGCGAAGCTGGAACCGCGCCCGGGAGCACGTGAGTTCGGATGGCTGGATCGCCTGATGGACCTCATGCACGAGAACGGGATCGGGGTCGTCCTGGCGACCCCGACCTCCTCGCCCCCGCCGTGGATGGGCCGCCTCCACCCCGAGACGCTGCCCCGCGACGAGAACGGCCAGACCGAGTGGTGGGGCTCCCGCCAGCACTTCTCGCACTCCAGCGCCACCTACCGCCGGTACGCCGCCGCCATCACCGAGGACCTGGCCGCCCGCTACGGCAGCCACCCCGCCCTCACGATGTGGCACATCAACAACGAGTACTGCACCTACGACTGGGGCGACGAGGCAGCCACCACCTTCCGCCGCTGGCTGAAGGACAAGTACGGCACACTCGATGCCCTCAACACCGCCTGGGGCACCGCCTTCTGGAGCCAGGGCTACGACAGCTGGGACGAGATCATCCCGCCCCGCCGCGCCCACTACATGAAGAACCCCGCCCATGTGCTCGACTTCAAGCGGTTCACCTCCGACATGCTCCTGGAGTGCTACGTCGCCGAGCGTGACATCGTCCGCCGGCACACCCCGCACATCCCGGTGACCACCAACTTCATGCCGTTCTGGATGGGCCAGGACGCCTGGCGGTGGGCCGAGGAGGAGGACGCCGTCTCGGTCGACATCTATCCGGACCCGCGCGACCCCTTCGGCGGCCAGAACGGCGCGATGATCCAGGACATGACCCGCTCGCAGGCGGGCGGCGGTCCCTGGATGGTCATGGAGCAGGCCGCCGGACCGGTCAACTGGCGGGGCGTCAACCACCCCAAGCCGCGCGGCCTCAACCGCCTGTGGTCGCTCCAGGCCGTCGCGCGCGGCGCCGACGCCGTCTGCTACTTCCAGTGGCGCCAGTCCCGGCAGGGCTCGGAGAAGTTCCACTCCGGCATGGTCAGCCACGCCGGTGAGCAGGGCCGCACCTTCCAGGAGGTCAAGCAGCTCGGCGCCGAACTGGCCCGGATCAGCGGCGAGGTGACCGGCACGCGCGTGGCCGCCGATGTCGCGATCCTGCACGAATGGAACTCCTGGTGGGCCGGCCAGCAGGACGGCCGGCTCTCCTCCGCCGTCGACTACCAGGACGTCGTACGCTCCTGGCACCGCGCCCTGTGGGAGGCGGGCACGACGGCCGCTTTCGCGCACCCCCAGCACGACCTGTCCGCGTACAAGCTCGTCGTCGTCCCGCAGCTGTATCTGCTCACCGACACGGCGATCGACAACCTCCTCGCGTACGTGCGCGGTGGCGGCACCCTGGTCTGCGGCTTCCAGACCGGCGTCGCCGACGAGGACGACCGGGTGCGGCCGGGCGGCATGGACGAACGGCTCCGCGAGCTGTTCGGCATCCGGATCCTGCACGAGTGGTGGCCCCTCGACGTGGACGAGACCGTCGAGGCCGACGGGTTCCGCGGCACGCTCTGGTCCGAGGAGCTTCAGGCCGCGGACGCGGACGCCGTCACGCCCTACAAGGGTGGCGAGCTGGACGGCCTGCCGGCGGTGCTGCGCAAGGGCCGCGCCTGGTACGTCTCGACGCTGCCCGAGCCCGACGCGCTGCGCGACCTGCTGGCGCGGGTCGCCGCCGAGGCGGGCGTGCGCCCGGTGCTCGAGGACCTGCCGGCCGGCGTCGAGGCGGTCCGCCGCGGCGAGCTGCTCTTCGTCCTCAACCACCGGCGTGAACCGGTGACGGTGGAGGTGCCCTCCGGTGCGCACCGGGATCTCCTCACCGGCGAGGCCGTCGAGGGCTCGCTGGAGCTGGAGCGGTACGGGGTGGCGGTGCTGGCGCAGTGAACGAGCTTCAGGACACGCACGGCACGCGCGCGACGCCGACCGGGGACGGCACGCGCGCGTGGCGCGACGGAACATGGGAGCCGACACCCGCTGCCCGCTGGGAGGACGCCTTCCTGAGCGGGAACGGGCGGCACGGCGCCATGGTGTTCGGTGATCCGAACGACGACCGGATCATCGTCAACCATCACACACTCGTCCGCCCCAACGGCAGCGAGCACGCCCGGCCCCCGCAGCTCGCCACCGAACTCGCCGCCCTCCAGGACCGGCTGCTCGACGGTGACACGGCGGCCGCCGAGCGCTTCACGGACGGCCGCGGCCTGATGTGGGTGCAGCCCTTCCACCCCGCGTTCCAGCTCCGGCTGAAGAACAGCCAGGACCCGGCCGCCGACCGGCCCGGCTACCGGCGTTCCGTCGACTTCACCACCGGCGTCACCGACGCCGCGTGCACGGACTGGCACAGCCGCGTCTTCGTCTCCCGCGCGGACGACGTCATCGTCCAGTACGTCACCGGACCGGGCCTGACCCTGGAGATCTCCCAGGACGACCGTCTCCCCGGCGCCCCGCCCGGCCTCGGGGTCGGCCACGGGGCGGCGCTCACCCGGGAAGGCGCCCTGCTCACGCTGCGCGCCCGCTACCCGGACAGCGACCGCGCCTACACGGGTGTGACGCTCGTGGTGACCGCCGGCGGGCGCCCGACGGTGGAGTTGTCCGGCGTCCGCGTCCAGCACGCCGAAGCCGTACTGCTCCTCACACGCGTGCAGCGCCACACCGGTGAACTCGACGTCCTGGCCGAGGCCGAGGCGCTGCGCGCTCTGCTGCCCGGCGGCGGCCCCGGCGACGAGGCGGGCGAGCCCGCGGACATCGCCGACGCCTACGCCCACCTCCTCGACCGCCACACCGCACTCCACCGCCCCGCCTACGAACGCGTCTCGCTGCGCCTCGGCACCGCCGATGACGACGACCCCGACCGCACACTCCCCGGCTCCGAGCTGCTCAGCCGCCCCAAGAGCACCGCTCTCCTGGAGCGGCTGTTCGCGGCGGGCCGCTACCACCAGCTCTCCGCGAGCGGCATGCTGCCGCCGCGCCTGCCCGGCCTGTGGACCGGAGACTGGAACACCGCGTGGTCCGGGGCGTTCACCACCAACGCCAACCTCAACCTGCAGACCGCGTCGGCCGCGGCCACCGCCCTGCCCGAGGTCACCGAGGCGCACGCCGCACTGGTCTACGGCCAGCTGCCGGACTGGCGGGACAACGCCCGCACGATCTTCGGCACACGCGGCATCGTCGCGCCCTCCCACACCGACGGCGAGTCCGGGCACACGTACCACTTCAGCCGCGAGTACCCCCTCCACCTGTGGACGGCGGGCGCCGACTGGCTGCTCAAGCCGCTCGTCGACCACGACGAGATCCGCGGCGAACAGGACCCGCGCCTGGCCGCCGCGCTCACCGAAGTGGCGTGCTTCTACGAGGACTTCCTCACCCGGGAAGGACCCGACGGCCGGCTCGTCGTCGTCCCCTCCTACTCCCCGGAGAACCGGCCCGCGAACGCGAGCTGGGGCACCCTCAACGCCGCCATGGACCTCTCCGCGGCCCGCCACGCCCTGCTCACCGCGGCCGCCTACCACCCCGGCACCCCGGACGCCGACCGCTGGCGCGCCCTCGCCGACCGGCTCCCGCCGCACCGCGTCAACGACGACGGCGCGCTCGCCGAATGGGCCTGGCCGGGTCTGGAGGAGTCCTACGACCACCGGCACCTCAGCCACCTCTACGGCGTCTGGCCGCTGGACGAGATCAACCCCTACGACACGCCCGGCCTCGCCGCGGCAGCCCACCGTGCGCTCCAGCTCCGCGGCGCCGAGAACGACTCCGCACACGGCCACCTGCACCACGCCCTGGTCGCGGCCCGGCTGCGGGACGGCGAGCGGGCCGAAGCCGCCCTGGGCCAGGTCCTGGCGGGCGACTTCTTCCACGCCTCGCTGATGAGCGCGCACTACCCGGCCCGCGACGTCTACAACGCGGACGCCGCCCACGCGCTCCCCGCGCTGGTCGTCGAGATGCTGGTGCAGTCGACACCGGACCGGCTCGTCCTCCTGCCCGCGCTCCCGGCCGTGTACGCGAGCGGCGAACTCCTCGGCATACGCACCCGCTTCGGTGCCGAAGTCGACCTCACCTGGGGCTCCGACGGAGTCACCGCCGTGATCCGCCCCGCCCGCACCGTCCGCATCGACCTGCGGACGCCCCCATGGACTTCCACCGGCGCGCGACAGGTGTCGCTGCATGCCGGGGAAGACCGCGTCCTCACTCTGGAGGCGCGGTAGATCGGCGAACTCGGCAAATCCCCCCACCCATGGAAAGGGACACCATGGCACCACGCACACTGAGCAAGATCACCAAGGCCCTGCTGGCACCGGCGCTCGCGCTCGGTGCGACGATCGGCCTCGCCTCCGCACCCGCCCAGGCCGCCATCTGGAGCTCCTGCGACCAGTGGGGCAACACCACGCTGGACGGCTACACGCTCTACAACAACATCTGGGGATCCGGCGCCGGCAGCCAGTGCATATGGGCCAACTCCGGCACCAACTGGGGCGTCTGGGCCAACCACCCCGACACCGGCGGCATCAAGTCCTACCCCAACTCCAAGAAGGTGATCAACAAGTCGATCACCTCGCTCGGTTCGCTCAGCAGCAGCTACAACGTCACGGTCCCGTCCTCCGGCGCGTACAACACCTCGTACGACATCTGGGACACCGACTACGACTACGAGGTCATGCTCTGGGTGAACTACAACGGAGCCGTCGGCCCGCTCGGCACCTCACAGGGCAACGTCACCCTCGGCGGCCACACCTGGACCGTCTACAAGGGCAACAACGGCGCCAACGACGTCTTCTCGTTCCTGCGCACCTCGGACTCGACCTCCGGCACCGTCGACATCCTCCCGATCCTCAAGTGGATCAAGGACACCAAGGGCTGGTTCGGCAACGAGACCATCGGAGACGTCCAGTTCGGCTACGAGATCACCTCGTCGTCGGGCGGGCTGGACTTCCAGACGAACAGCCTGACCGTCTCGAGCAGCTGACGGGCCGTAAGAAAATCAGCGGCACGGCACCACAGCGCCACGGCACCATGGAGTACCGCGAAAGGGGGCCGGTCCCGTCCCGGGGCCGGCTCCACCATCATCGGAACCCGCGAGGTGACCCCTACTGTCCGGCCCACTCACGCAGCGCATCGCGCTGCTCCGCCCGCTCCGCACCGTACCCCGCCCCCTGCTGGCGGGGCTTTCGTTGCTCCTGCTCGCCCAGGCCCTGCTGCCCGCGGCCACCGCGGTCGCCATGGGGCACCTCATCGGCCGCGCCGAGCGGCTGACCGGCGACGGAGCCCTCGGCGGCCTTCTATGGCCACTGGCCGCCTTCACCGTCCTCCTCCTCGCCGCGCATCTCCTCGAAACGTTCATCGAACCCCTGGACTGGCTGCTCAAGGCGCGGATCGTCGGCGCCCACCGGGCCGCGCTCCTGCGCCGGGCCGTCTCCGTCCCCACCATCGGCGGCCTGGAGCAGCCGAGGACCCAGCAACTCGTGCAGGCCGCCTCCGCGGACCCGGAGAACTGGACCGAGCGGACCCCGGCCGACGGCGCCGCCGCCCAGCTGCGGTTCATCAGCGCCGTGTGCGGCTTCGTCGCCTCCGCCGCCGTGCTGGCCGCCTTCGCGTGGTGGGCGGTGCCCGTGATCCTGCTGCCCGTCGTCGCGCTGCGCATCCGCTCCGTACGGCGCTTCCTGGAGCTGATCCGGCAGTGGCTGACCGGCGCCGACCGCGCCCAGCAGGGCGGGGTGTGGGCCGAGGCGATGACGTCACCGAGCACCGGGAAGGACGTACGGACCTTCGGCCTGGCCGATTGGATGCTCGTCGAGCAGCGGCGTCATCTGATGGCCATGTTCGAGCCGCTGTGGCGCCGGACCGTCCACATCGTGTGGGAGAACATCGGGCACGGCCTCGTCGTCCTCGGCTGCCTGCTCGCCGTGTTCGTACCGGCGGCGGCAGGCGGAGCCGACGGCACGCAGTCGGCGGCCGTCGCCACGGCCGTGCTGAGCGCGGGCTGGTCGCTGGTGACCCTCGTCGACTACGCCGACGCGCGCGACCTCGCCGGGGCCGAGGCCGCACTCGAAGCCACCGCGGAGCTGGAGGAGCTCCTGCCGGTGCCCGTGCCGCGCCAGGGAACCCAGGACCTCCCGGAAAGCCCCCTCCACGTCCGCTTCGAGAGCGTCTCCTTCCGCTACCCCGGCACCGAACGCACCGTCCTCGACCGCCTGGACCTGGAGATCCGCCCCGGCGAACTCCTCGCCGTCGTCGGCCTCAACGGCGCCGGAAAGTCCACGCTCATCAAGCTGCTCTCCGGCCTGTACGAGCCGACCGGCGGCCGCATCACCGCGAACGGCACCGACCTGGCCGGCCTCGCGCCCGACGCCTGGCGCCGCCGCATCTCGGTCGTCTTCCAGGACTTCGTACGCTACGAACTCTCCGCCGCCGACAACGTGACGCTCGGCCAGGCCTCCGTCCCCCGCGACGACACCGCACTCGAAGCCGCCGCCCGCGACGCCGGGCTGACCGCCGTCCTCGAGCGGCTGCCGCACGGCTGGGACACCCCGCTCGCCCGTTCCCGCACCGACGGCGTCGACCTGTCCGGCGGACAGTGGCAGCAGGTCGTCCTCGCCCGCGCGCTCTACGCCGTGCACACCGGCGCCCGGCTCCTCGTACTCGACGAGCCGACCGCCCACCTCGACGTCCGCACCGAGTTCGACGTCTTCGACCGGCTCTCGCAGGCCCGCGGAAACGACACCTCCGTCGTCCTGATCTCGCACCGCCTGTCCACCGTCCGTCAGGCCGACCGGATCGTCCTCCTCGACGGCGGCCGCATCACCGAGTCGGGCACCCACGACGAACTGATCGCCCGAGAGGGCACATACGCAGAGATGTTCGCCATCCAGGCCGAACGGTTCCAGCGCGGTCACGAGGACCGCATCGAGGAAGGGGAATACCAGTGAGGCGCACACTCGCGCTCTGGCGCGAACTGTTCGCGCTCTCCTGCCGCCGCATCCCGGCCGCCACCGCGGCCACCCTCTCCGTACTGCTGCTCGGCGTGGCCGCCACCACCGCAGTCGCGCTCTCCCTGCGCACCGCCGTGGACGGCATCACCACCGGCGACCACGACACGGCGGCCCTCGGCGCGGTCTGCGCGGCATGCGCATACGCCGCGACCCACACCCTGAACAACAGCGCCCGCTCCCTGATGATCATGTCGACCGAGAAGATCGGGCTGACGGACATCCATGAGGGCATCCACCGCGACATCGCGACCCTGGAGGGCCTCGAGCACCTGGAGCGCACGGACTACCTGGACCGGGTGACCACGGTCCGCACCTCCGCCTGGGGCATCGTCGCCAGCATGTGGAGCGCGATCGCGATCTTCACGGACGTGCTCCAGCTCGTGGTGCTGCTCCTGCTCCTGGGTACGGTCAGCCCCTGGCTGCTGCTCCTGCTGCCCGCCGCCGCACTCCCGCTGTGGGCCAACGCCCGCGGCCAGCGGCTGATCAACGCGGCGGAGACCGACACCGCCGAGTACCACCGCGTGCAGCGCCATCTGTTCAAGCTCGGCACGCGCGCGGCGACCGGCAAGGAGCTCAGGGTCGCGGGCGCGGGGGACGAGATCGTACGGCGGCAGAGCGCGGCCTTCGGTAAAGCGATCGAGGTCCGCTACCGGGCCCGGATGCGCTCCGCATGGCTGCGGGCGGCAGGCTGGACGGTCTTCACGCTCGGCTTCGGCGGGGGCCTCGCGCTCGTCGGCCACCGCACGGCACAGGGCCTCGGCACGCCCGGCGACCTGGTGCTGACGATCACCGTCGCGGCGGCGCTGCGCCAGTCCGTGCAGCAGGCGGTGATGCGAGCGGGCGGGGCGATCGACTCGATGCGGCTGATCGGCCCGTACCTGTGGCTGCGCGAGTACGCCGCCGAGCAGCGGGCCCGCACCGCAGGCACGGCGCCCAGCCCCGACGCGCTCCGTGAAGGCATCACCTTCACCGACGTGTCGTACGTCTACCCCGGCACGGAACGCCGCGCGCTCGACGGGATCAGCGTCACGCTGCCCGCCGGGGCCGTGATCGCGGTGGTCGGCGAGTTCGGCTCGGGCAAGACGACGCTGGTGAAGCTGCTGTCGAAGTTCTACCGGCCCGACGAGGGGCGGATCACCGTCGACGGAACCGATCTCGCCGAGCTCGACACGGACGCCTGGCGGGCCCGGACCAGCGCCGCGTACCAGGACTTCGGGCGCTTCCACACCGTGTTCGCCCAGACCGTCGGGCTCGGCGACCTCCCGCACATCGACGACCGCGAGCGCATCGCGGACGCGGTCCGGGCGGCCGACGCCGAGGGCCTGGTCGCCCGCCTCCCGGACGGCCTGGACACCCAGCTCGGCCGCGAACTGGGCGGCGTCGACCTCTCCGAAGGCCAGTGGCAGAAGACCGCGCTGGCCCGCGCCTCCATGCGCCGCGGCCCGCTGCTGTTCGTCCTCGACGAACCCACGGCCTCCCTCGACGCCCCGAGCGAACAGGCCATCTTCCAGCGCTACATGGACCGCGCCCGCACCCTCGCCAGCCGCACGGGCGCCGTGACCGTCATCGTCTCCCACCGCTTCTCGACCGTGAGCGGCGCCGACCTGATCCTCGTCCTCGACAAGGGCAGCCTGACCGAACACGGCACGCACGAGGAACTGCTGGCGCTGGGCGGGCGGTACGCGGATCTGTACGGCATCCAGGCGACGGCGTACGCGGCGTCCTGAGCCGCGGAACGCTCGATCGCCCACACACCGGCGACGTCCGCGCGCCGCCGGTACGGCGCGACCCGTGCCCGCCGTCTCCCAGCGGACGGGCACGGGGCAGAAAGGAGGCGCGCCGAACACCTCGACTCCACTACAGTGCGCCGTGGGCCGTGACTGGCGCTGAGGTGGAGCACCACCGGGGAGCGGTCTGACGAGAACGTCGATGCCGTGCGCCTGGGCGAGTGGTCGATCACGCCTGGGAGGCGATGATGTCCCCGACTCATACGGCCCAGCTCATGGACGGCACCGGCCTCGCCCGGCGCATCCTCGAAGAGACCGCCACCAGGGCGGCGGAGATCTCACAAAGCACGGGGGTCGCACCGTGCCTGGCGACGGTGCTGGTGGGCGAGGACCCCGCGTCTGTCACCTACGTCCGCATGAAACGGGCCCGCTGCGCCAAGGCCGGCATCCGGTCCCGCCACATCGGCTTGCCCGCCACCACCACGACCGCGGAACTGGTCGACACGCTCGCAACTCTCTCCCGCGATCCGGACGTTCACGGCATCCTGCTACAGCACCCCGCGGGCCCGGACATCGACGAGCGGGCGGCCTTCGAGGCCATCGCCCCGGAGAAGGACGTCGACGGCGTCACGGTGCACTCCTTCGGCGCGATGAGTTTCGGACTTCCCGGCTTCGTGTCCTGCACCCCGGGCGGGATCATGCGGCTGCTGGACGAGTACGGCGTCGAACTCGCCGGCAGACACGCCGTTGTGATCGGCCGTAGCGCGATCCTCGGCAAACCGGTCGGCATGCTCCTGCTCGCGCGGGACGCCACGGTGACGTACTGCCATTCCCGCACCGCGGACCTGCCCGCGATCGTCCGGGAAGCGGACGTTGTGGTGGCGGCGGTGGGCCGGCCCCGGCTGATCCGCGGTCAGGACATCAAGCCCGGCGCGGTGGTGATCGATGCCGGATACAGCCCGGGCAACGTCGGCGACGTGGACTTCGACACCGCCCGCACGCGCGCTCGTCTGATCACTCCCGTTCCCGGCGGTGTCGGACCGATGACCATCGCCGTTCTGCTGGCTCAGACGGTGGACGCCGCAGCGCACCAGCTCGGAATCCGGGAACGCCGACGTCATGTTCCCGGGAGGGGGATGATCCGGTCATGAACCAACGTCACCCGCATCTGCCCACCACCGAGGCTGCCGTCACGGCGATACGCGAGATCGCGCGTGAGCACAACCTGGAGTTGAGCGTCACGCACGACATCGGTGCTGACCAGACGTCCCGTCGGACGTCGGCCGGGGCCTTCACGGTTCTCGACCCGGACGGCTCGTTGCCGCACGAGGCGTTCATCGAGTTGGGGGGCTCTCCGTCCGTCACCGTCTGGATCTTCCCGGACGGCGACACGAAGATCACCGTCGAAGGCGTGGGGTTCGAGGACATCCCCCGCGACTCGGTTCCGGCGTTCCTGCGGGCTGTCTACGGCGGTCTGGCCCATGTAAGAGAGAGGTTCTTCCCGCCCGGTCGGTGGCTGATCGTTCCCTTGCCCGGAGACGAGACCTACAAGGAGCTGATCTTGCGCATGACACTCAGCCCCTGGCTTGTCCGCAACATCCGCGGCCAGGACAGCTAGGAGGGGTATGACCATGCTGCTGCACCGCGTCCTGCAAGCGGTTGGCCGGTTCAGTGAAGCCCACCCTTGGGACCACAACGCGCACTACCACCGGTGGATCCTGCGACAGCTCCCGCGGCGCTTCGACCGTGCCCTCGACGTCGGCTCCGGCAGTGGCGACCTGGCCAGGCTCCTGGCCACGCGCGCCAAGGAGGTGCACGGGATCGACTCCGATCCGGCGATCGTCGGCCGGGCGCAGGAACTGACCGCCCCGGCTGCCCCGGTGACGTTCTCCGTCGCGGATGCGCTCACCGGGATCCCCGCCGGTTCCTACGACGTCATCACGTGTGTCGCCGTCATCCACCATCTGCCGTTCACCGACGCGCTCACCGCCTTCCACCGGCACCTGGCACCGGGAGGAACGCTGGTGGTCGTCGGACTGGCTCGCGAGGAGACCCTCGGCGACCACCTGCTCAGTGTCGCCTCCATCCCGCTGAACGCCGCCATGGGCTGGTTCAAGAACAAGGGCCGTACGGCACCACGGCCGGTCTCGATGACCGCCCGGACCCGGCAGGCGGAGATGGGCTTCGCCCAGATCGTCCGCGAAGCCCAGCACGTCCTGCCGGGTGCGCGACTGCGTCGTCGCTTGTTCTGGCGATACACGTTGGTATGGCACCGGCCTTGAGCGGTCGGGTGCCAGTAGGCGGAGGGCGGCCGTTCCCCCCAAGGACCGGCCGCCCTCCTTCCTGCGCGGCTACTCCGCTACCGGCAGCCGCGCCCCGTCCCGCAGGAACAGCGGGATCCGGTCCAGGGGGGCGTCGACCGTCACGGCCGCTCCGCCCTCGTACTCCTCGCCCGTCCAGGCGTCCGTCCAGCGGGCGCCCGCCGGGAGATACACCGTCCAGGTCGTCGCGCCCGCCTCCAGCACCGGGGCCACCAGCAGGTCCGGGCCGAACAGGTATGCGTCGTCGACCGACCACGCCGTCTCGTCCTCGGGGAACTCGAGGAACAGCGGCCGCATCACCGGGAGGCCCTCCTCGTGGGCGGCGCGCATCACGTCGAGGACGTACGGCTTGAGGCGTTCGCGCAGGTGGAGGTACTTCTCGAGGATGGCGCCGGCCTCCTCGCCGTACGACCACACCTCGTTCGGACCGCCCGTCATGTCAGGGCCGAGCGGCATGCCCGGGTCGCGGAAGCCGTGCAGGCGCATCAGCGGCGACAGCGCGCCGAACTGGAACCAGCGGACCATCACCTCGCGGTACGCGGGGTCGTTCGGGTCGCCGCCGTGGAAGCCGCCGATGTCGGTGTTCCACCAGGGGATGCCGCACAGTGCGGTGTTGAGGCCCGCCGCGATCTGGCGGCGCAAGGTCGGGAAGTCCGTGCCGATGTCGCCTGACCACAGGGCCGCGCCGTAGCGCTGGCTGCCCGCCCACGCCGAGCGGTTGAGCGTGACCACCTCGGTCTCGCCTGCGGCGTGCATGCCCTCGTAGAAGGTACGGGCGTTCTCGCGCGGGTAGAGGTTGCCGACCTCCAGGCCCGGGCCCGCCTGGTAGCGCAGGTTCTCGGCGAAGTGCGGCTTGAGCTCCGGCTCGCAGGCGTCGAGCCAGAAGGCCCGGATGCCGTAAGGCTCCAGGTAGTTGTCCCGGACCCGGGACCACACGAACTCGCGCGCCTCGGGGTTCGTCGCGTCGTAGAAGGCCACCTGGACCGTGGACGCGACCTCCTTGTCCGGCCAGTCGGCGTGCGCCATCGGGCCGTACTGGGTGCCGATGAAGTAGCCCTTCTGCTCCATCAGCTGGTGGTTCTCGCTGAGCGGTGACACCGAGGGCCAGACCGACACGACCAGCTTGATGCCGAGCGTGTCCAGCTCCCGGATCATCGCCGCCGGGTCGGGCCACTCCGCCGGGTCGAACTTCCACTCTCCCAAGTGCGTCCAGTGGAAGAAGTCGCAGACGATCGCGGAGATCGGCAGGCCGCGCCGCCTGTACTCCCTTGCGACGGCGAGCAGTTCGTCCTGGGTGCGGTAGCGCAGCTTGCACTGCCAGAAGCCCGCGGCCCACTCGGGCAGCATCGGCGTCCGGCCGGTGACGGCGCTGTAGCGGCGCTGGGCGTCGGCCGGGGCGCCCGCGGTGATCCAGTAGTCGATCTGGCGGGCGGAGTCGGCGACCCAGCGCGTGCCGTTGTCCGCCAGCTCGACGCGGCCGATGGCCGGGCTGTTCCACAGCAGCGTGTAGCCGCGGCTGGAGGTGAGCACCGGGATGGTGACCTCGGCGTTGCGCTGCACCAGGTCGAGGACGGTGCCCTTCTGGTCGAACCGCCCGTGCTGGTGCTGACCGAGGCCGTACAGCTTCTCGCCCTCGTACGCGCTGAAGCGCTGCTCGAGGCGGTGGTGGCCGTTACCGGTGGGCGTGTAGAGGCGCGGACCGGGCCACCAGAAGTGGGCGCGCTCCTCGGCGAGCAGCTCGGTGCCGTCGTCGGTACGCACGAAGCGGATCTGGCCCTCGGAGCTGACGTGCGCGGTGATCGCGCCGACGGTCAGCTGACCCTCGCCGTCCCCGATCTTGACGGTCACCGCCTGCGCGGGCCCCGGGTCGTCGAGGAGTGCGCCGGGCAGCCCTTCCAGGACGGGGCCGCCCAGCCGGGCGCGGACGCGTATCGCGTCCGGGCCCCAGGGCTCGATGCGTACGGTCTCCTGGCGGCCGCTCCACTCCAGCGCACCGTCACGCTCGCGGAACGTGCCGATGGTGGGGGACGACTGGGCGAGGCTGGGGGAGCCCTCTTCGGGCTGGCTGACGGCAGGCTGATTCACGCGGCTGCTCCTGCTCCTGAAGGGGTCTGTAACGGCTGATGTACAGATATGTCCGGCTTGGCGGAACCGTGCCGGGGGAGGGGCATGGGGTGGGGCGGACGGTGCGGAGGTGCGTGCGGAGGTACGTACGTGGGGAAGGGCGGGGGAGGAGCGAGCCCGGGCGTCCGCGGGCGGGGTGGCGCGGGCAGGGCGGTGGCCCGGGTGTCCCGGCCGGCCCGGGCGTCCCCGCCGGGCCGGGCTCCGTCAGCGCCAGGATTCCGGCTCGCTTCGGCCGGGCTCGCGCCCAGGCCGCCCCGGCCGGAACCGCACCCCTCAGGCAGTCGAGGGTGCCGGTCCCGAGCTGGCTCGTACGGTCAGTTCCGGCGGGAGCAGCACGACCTCGTCCGTGCCGTGTCCCTCGAGTTTGGCGATGAGGAGTTCCACGGCGCGCCGCCCCATCTCCTGCGCGGGGATGGCGACCGAGGTGAGGTGGACCGAGGCCTGCATGGCGAGCTGGTCCGGGCAGATCGCGACCACGGACACGTCCTCGGGGACGGCGCGGCCGTGCTGCCGCAGCAGCGCGAGCAGCGGCTCGACCGCGGCCTCGTTCTGCACGACGAACCCGGTGGTGCCTGGGCGCTCGTCGAATATCCGGGCCAGGGTCACCGCCATCGCGTCGTAGCCGCCCTCGCAGGGCCGGTGCAGCAACCGCAGCCCGAGCTCGCGGGAGCGGGAGCGCAGACCGTCCAGGGTGCGCTCGGCGAAGCCCGTGTGCCGCTCGTACACCCCGGGCGACTCGCCTATGACCGCGATGTCGCGGTGGCCGAGCTTGGCCAGGTGCTCGACGCACAGCGCGCCTGTCGCTCCGAAGTCGAGGTCGACGCAGGTCAGCCCGGTGGTGTCGGCGGGCAGCCCGATGAGTACGGACGGCCGGTCCGAACCGCGCAGCAGCGGCAGTCGCTCGTCGTCGAGCTCGACGTCCATGGGGATCATGGCGTCGGCGAGCCCGCTGCCGGTGACGCGGCGAACGGCGTCCGGCCCCTCCTCGCCGGTGAGCAGCAGCACGTCGTACCCGTGCGCACGAGCCGTGGTGGCGACGGCGATGGCGATCTCCATCATCACCGGCATATACATGTCCGTACGCAGTGGAATCATCAGTGCGATGATGTTCGAACGGTTGCTCGCCAGGGCCCGGGCGCCCGCGTTCGGGTGGTAACCGAGCTCCTGGATGCTCCGCTCGACCCGCTGCCGGGTGCCGGCAGAGATGGAACGCTTGCCGCTGAGGACATAGCTCACCGTGCTGGCCGAGACTCCGGCGTGCTGGGCGACCTCGGCGAGGGTGACCATTCAGCCCTCCAAGGTGGGTGTGAAGCGCTTCGACGACGGGCGCTGCGGACGGGACTGCGGGGTGAGGGTGGTCCGACAGTAGCCCGACGATCAGGGGGTGTCCATAGGTTGTCGAAGCGCTTCGACGAAGAAATTTGGCACCGGCAGCCCCCTATGTCCGCCACCACCGATGGGCCGTAGAGGGGCTGTTGGGTGGGGCGGCGGGGCGTAGGGCGGGCTGCGGGCGCAGCGGTCGGACCGGAGATGATCACCTCCGACATGACACCCTGCCAATGATCCGAAGCTGACAATGATCACAAAGAGTGAACCAGCCAAGCGGATTGCGGAAATGGCTCCCCTAGGGCGGCATCCGCCAGCGCATCGCCCGCAAAGGCATCGAGTCCTCCGCTCGGCGACCGCCACCGCTGGGCTTGCTCGTAGCCTGACGCCTCAAGTCGAGCTACGGACCCCTACGGGGGATCGCGCCGTGCGGCCGATGAGCTTTTCCGGGCCCCGGTCGGACGGGCGGATCAGCGCAGTCCGGCGAAGAGGTCGTTCTCGGGCACGGCCGCGCCGGTGGTGTCCTGGACACGTACGAAGGTCTCCATGCCCATCAACTCGCCGAACCTCTCCTTGCCCATCTTGAGGAAGAAGATGTTCTCGCCCTGACTGGCGTGCGCGGCCAACGCATCGAACTTCTGACCGCTGAACCCGGTCGTGTCCACCCACGTGGTGATCTCATCGTCGGGGAGGCCGATCTCGGCCATCGCGGCGGCCTCGGCAGGATCCGGCTCCGGCATGTCCTCATGAAACTCGCGCATGATCTCGCCGAACCGCTGCATCATCGAGCGGGGCATCGTGGTCCAGTACACCTTCGGTGCCAGCGCGGTCATCTCCAGCGCCGCCATCGTGATGCGGTGGGCCTGGATGTGGTCGGGGTGGCCGTAGAAGCCGTTCTCGTCGTAGGTGACGACCACATCAGGTCGGTAGTGCCGCATGAGTTCCGCGAGTCGGGCCGCGCCTTCCTGCACGGGGGTCTGCCAGAAGGATCCGGGGGCGTCGTTGCTCGGCCAGCCCGTCATCCCGGAGTCGGCATAGTCCAGCATCTCCAGATGGCTGACCTTCAGGACGTCACAGCTCGCCTCAAGTTCTTGACGGCGCATCAAGGCGACCGCCGCCGGATCGTGACCGGGATCGCCCGGCTTGACACCCCCCGGTCCGTCACCGCAGCCGCCGTCGGTACACGTCACGAGAACCGTGCGGATGCCTTCCGCCGCGTACCGCGCAAGGACCCCTCCGGTTCCGGTGGCCTCGTCGTCGGGGTGGGCGTGTACCGCCATGAGCGTCAAGGGCCGGTCAGTCATGAAGCAGTCCTCCTGCAGAAATACGTCTTGGTCCGAGTGTGCGGCGGGCGTACCGCGATCTTGGGGCCCGGATCCTGGTGGGGCGGACGACCGTGTGGTCTCCGTGTTCCCCGCCCGTGCGGCGCCGGTCCCTCGGTCGATGCAACCGTGCCGGCCGGACCGGCTGTTCCCGGCGCGGCCGCTTGGCCTTCCAGGCGTCGGCGTTCAACGCGAACGAGGTACAGGCGCGACCTGCATTGTCCTGTCGCAGCCCATCTGTCAGATAGCGAGCCGTTGGCCTGCTGGGATGCCAGGTCGTTTGAGAAGGCGGAGGTCCGGGGTCCTCGAACGACCTGGCTTTCGCGGAAGTCGCGATCTCGAAAGAGGCAGAACCTCCGGTAGAGGGGGTCCTGGGTTCCGAGGGCGGTGTAGATCCGTGCGAATCGTCGGCTACCGCCCGCGGAGTAGCGGAGTGCCGCCACCTGCGCGGTCTCGGCCCGCGGCTCAGGCGAGGGCGGCGGCCAGCAGGGCGAAGGCGCCGATGATGACGGCGACGCGGACGTAGTGCCAGCGCTCCCAGCGGTTCAGCTGCTCTTTCCAGTCCGCGGGCCGGTTCTCGGGGGTCCACGTCTTGCCCCGGTTGTTGATCGGGACGAGCAGCAGGAGCGACATGACCACGCTGAGGATCAGCAGCGCGGCGGCGGTGACGACGAGGCCGGTGCCTTGGTGGTGCCATCCGGCGACGGCCCAGATCGCGACGAGGACGAGCGAGCCGATGTACCAGACCGGCATGACGGCGCCGAGCATCCGGCCCCCGTGGGCGTGGCCGAGCTGGCCGGCGTCGCCGGGGAGTGCGTTGAGGATCGGGTTCATGACGAAGGCGACGGAGAACTCCACCCCCACCATCACGCCGACGACCACGATGGTGAACACCTCAAGTGCGCTGAGCATGACGACCTCCCTGGAATCTAGCAATGCTATTCGGTGAGGCAACGCTAGTACTACTGCCGCTCACTTGTCTAGCGGTGCTAGGATCGAATCATGTCGGTAAAGGAACGCAAGGAGCGCGAGCGGGCGGGCCGCGAGCGACTCATCGTGGCGACGGCCCGCGAACTCGCCGAGCAGCAGGGCTGGGACGCGGTCACCACGCGCCGGCTCGCCGAGCGCATCGAGTACAGCCAGCCCGTCCTCTACAGCCATTTCCGCGGCAAGCGCGAGATCATCGGCGCCGTCGCCCTCGAGGGTGCCGCCGAGTTGGCCGCGGCGCTGCGGGCCGCGACCTCCGCCGCGGACGGCCCTCGCGCCCGGGTCACCGCCCTCGCCCGCACCTACCTCGACTTCGCCGCACGCAACCCGGCGGTCTACGACGCCCTGTTCCAGCTCGACGGCGGCCTGGCCTTCGCGCATGAGGACACCCCCGAGCCGCTGAAGGACGCCTTCGCCGCCCTGCTGGAAAGCCTCGGCGAGGTCGCCGGGGACGGCGTCCACCCGGGACTGTTCACCGAGGTGTTCTGGGCGGCCCTGCACGGACTGGCGACCCTGACCCGGGCGGGACGGCAGCCGCCGGAGGACACCGAGCGGAGGGTGGAGCTGCTGGTGGACCGGCTCGCCATGGTCTGACGCACCGTCCGGACGGACGGGCAGCCGGGGTCTTCCGGACCGGCTGCCGGCCTACGGCATCGCTTCTGGTCACTCGCGCCCACGCGGCGGAGCCGTAGATCGCAGGGGCCCCGCGCCCCTGACGGGGCGCCCACCTCGGAAGCTACGGCCGGATGATGACGCCCACCTTTACGGCTGGGTCGTCGGGTTGGCGTACGGCATGGGCGGCGTAGGACGGGCGGTAGGCGCGGACCGCGCCGGCCTCCCCGTGCGGGCCCCATTCCCCCGAACGGCGCGCGAGGACTGGTGGGCACCCGGCATATCGGGTACATACGAACGAGTAGCACTGGTCGGTAACCGACCGGACAATCGATCTCAATCGACCCCACTGCGCGGCGAGGTGAGCCTCATGTCCGCACCAACCAAAAGGCCGGACGTCACGACACGCAGGCCGGCCGTAACGGAACGCGAAGCCCGTCAGGTGGCCGAGGCGGCGCGCGAGCAGGACTGGCGCAAGCCCAGCTTCGCCAAGGAGCTCTTCCTCGGCCGCTTCCGGCTGGACCTCATCCACCCCCACCCCACCCCCGCCGCCGACGACGTCCAGCGCGGCGAGGAGTTCCTGGCCAAGCTCCGCGACTTCTGCGAGACGAAGATCGACGGCGCCCGGATCGAGCGCGACGCGCAGATACCCGACGAGGTCATCCAGGGCCTCAAGGAGCTCGGCGCCCTCGGCATGAAGATCGACACCAAGTACGGCGGCCTCGGACTCACCCAGGTGTACTACAACAAGGCGCTGGCCCTGGTGGGCTCGGCCAACCCCGCGATCGGCGCGCTGCTGTCCGCGCATCAGTCGATCGGCGTACCGCAGCCGCTGAAGTTGTTCGGCACCCAGGAGCAGAAGGACACCTTCCTGCCGCGGTGTGCCCGCACGGACATCTCGGCGTTCCTGCTCACGGAACCCGACGTGGGCTCGGACCCGGCGCGCCTGGCCACCACCGCGGTACCGGACGGGGACGACTACGTCCTCGACGGCGTGAAGCTGTGGACGACCAACGGTGTCGTCGCCGACCTGCTCGTCGTCATGGCCCGCGTACCGAAGTCCGAAGGTCACAAGGGCGGCATCACGGCCTTCGTGGTGGAGGCCGCGTCCGAGGGCGTCACCGTCGAGAACCGCAACGCGTTCATGGGCCTGCGCGGCATCGAGAACGGCGTCACGCGCTTCCACCAGGTGCGGGTCCCCGCGGCCAACCGCATCGGCCCGGAGGGCTCCGGCCTGAAGATCGCGCTCACCACACTGAACACAGGGCGCCTGTCCCTGCCCGCGATGTGCGCGGGCGCCGGCAAGTGGTGCCTGAAGATCGCCCGCGAGTGGTCGGCCGCCCGTGAGCAGTGGGGCAAGCCCATCGCCCACCACGAGGCCGTCGGCTCGAAGATCTCCTTCATCGCGGCGACGACCTTCGCCCTGGAGGCCGTACTCGACCTGTCCTCGCAGATGGCCGACGAGAACCGCAACGACATCCGTATCGAGGCGGCACTGGCCAAGCTCTACGGCTCCGAGATGGCCTGGCTGATGGCCGACGAGCTCGTCCAGATCCGCGGCGGCCGCGGCTTCGAGACGGCCGCGTCCCTCGCGGCGCGCGGCGAGCGCGCCGTCCCCGCCGAACAGATCCTCCGCGACCTGCGCATCAACCGGATCTTCGAAGGCTCCACGGAGATCATGCACCTGCTGATCGCCCGTGAGGCGGTCGACGCCCACCTGTCGGTCGCCGGCGATCTGATCGACCCCGAGAAATCCCTCTCCGACAAGGCGAGGGCGGGCGCGAAGGCGGGCGGCTTCTACGCTCGCTGGCTGCCGAAGCTCGTCGCCGGGCCCGGCCAGCTCCCGGGTGCCTACGCGGAGTTCCACCCGGCGGGCCACGTGGACCTCTCGACCCACCTGCGCTTCGTCGAACGGTCGTCCCGCAAGCTCGCCCGCTCCACCTTCTACGCCATGTCCCGCTGGCAGGGCCGCATGGAGACCAAGCAGGGCTTCCTCGGCCGGGTCGTCGACATCGGCGCCGAGCTGTTCGCGATGAGCGCCGCGTGCGTACGGGCGGAGATGCTGCGCACCACCGAGGAGTACGGCCGCGAGGCGTACCAGCTCGCCGACGCGTTCTGCCGCCAGTCCCGCATCCGTGTCGAGGAGCTGTTCGACCGCCTGTGGACGAACACCGACGATTTGGACCGCAAGGTGGTCAAGGGCGTCATGAGCGGTATGTACACCTGGCTGGAGTCCGGGGTCATCGACCCCTCGGGCGATGGGCCGTGGATCGCGGACGCCACGCCTGGGCCGGCGCGACGGGAGAACGTACACCGGCCCATCGGCTGAGGCGCGCGCGCCTCAGGCGACGCCCGCCCTCCTGGCCCGTATCCGGGTCCGTCCCCCTGGGGCCCGGGTACGGGCTGTCGTCTGCCCGGACGCCTGCGGCTGGTGGGTGGGTCGGTGCGTGCGCGTCTGCGGGTTGTTGTCGGCTGGGGCGCCTGCGGTCGGTGGGTGCGTCGGGGACGTGGCGGGATGTACTCCCCCAGTGCCTTAAGGGCCTGGGAGGTGCCCCCAGGTCTGGCGCCGAGCCCTACGTCGTCGGGTCAGCCCACACTGTGCGCCGGCCTCCCCCAGTGCCTCAAAGGCCTGGGAGGTGCCCCCAGTGGGCGCACATCCCGCCACGTCCCCTTGGGCACGCTCGCGGCTTCCGGCCGGTGGCCGGTTCGGTTCCCGCTGCAGCGGCGGGCAGGGGTGGGCACAACCCGCGACGCACGGTGCCTGGCCCGGTACCCGGACTCCCGTGAGAGGCGGAGCCCACACGGGGGCGCCCTGTCCAGACCCCCGGGGGTTGCAGCCACAATGGAGGGATGAGCGACAGCCCAGCCCCTCTCGCGGACCCGCATCTCGTCTTCGACCCCGTCGTCGGGGACGGCCCCCGGGACATCGTCATCCTCGGCTCCACGGGTTCGATCGGCACCCAGGCCATAGACCTGGTGCTGCGCAACCCCGACCGCTTCCGGGTCACCGGGCTGTCCGCCGCCGGCGGACGGGTCGGGCTGCTGGCCGAGCAGGCCAGGCAGCTGCGGGTGCGGACCGTCGCCGTCGCGCGCGAAGACGCCGTACCGGCGCTTCAGGAGGCGCTGAGCGCCCAGTACGGGACGGGGGAGCCGCTCCCCGAGATCCTCGCCGGACCCGACGCGGCCACGCAGCTCGCCGCCTCCGACTGCCACACCGTGCTGAACGGGATCACCGGATCCATCGGCCTCGCGCCCACCCTCGCGGCCCTGGAAGCAGGCCGCACCCTCGCCCTCGCCAACAAGGAGTCGCTGATCGTCGGCGGCCCGCTGGTCAAGGCGCTCGCCAAGCCGGGGCAGATCATCCCCGTCGACTCCGAGCACGCCGCGCTCTTCCAGGCGCTCGCGGCCGGCACGCGCGCGGACGTGCGCAAGCTCGTCGTGACCGCGTCCGGCGGCCCGTTCCGGGGACGTACGAAGGCGCAGCTCGCGAACGTCACGCCCGAGGACGCCCTGGCGCACCCCACCTGGGCCATGGGCCCGGTGATCACCATCAACTCGGCGACGCTGGTCAACAAGGGGCTCGAGGTCATCGAGGCGCACCTGCTTTACGACATCCCCTTCGACCGCATCGAGGTGGTCGTGCACCCGCAGTCGTACGTCCACTCGATGGTCGAGTTCACCGACGGATCGACGCTGGCGCAGGCCACCCCGCCCGACATGCGCGGGCCCATCGCGATCGGGCTCGGCTGGCCCGAGCGGGTGCCGGACGCCGCACCGGCGTTCGACTGGAGCAAGGCGTCGAGCTGGGAGTTCTTCCCCCTCGACGAGGAGGCCTTTCCCTCGGTGGGGCTCGCCCGGCATGTCGGCGAGCTCGCGGGCACGGCTCCGGCGGTGTTCAATGCGGCAAACGAGGAGTGTGTCGACGCGTTCCTGAACGGCGGCCTGCCGTATCTCGGGATCATGGAGACCGTCACGAAGGTCGTCGCCGAGCACGGCACTCCCCCACTCTCGGCTTCGCTCGAGCGGGGGGACCCCCACCGTACGGGAACTTCCCTGACCGTCGCGGACGTCCTCGAAGCGGAGACCTGGGCGCGCGCCCGGGCCCGTGAACTGACGGCGCAGACCACCCAAGCGACACGGACGACCGCGGAGGCTCGTGCATGACGACCCTGATGATGATCCTCGGCATAGTCGTCTTCGCGATCGGGTTGATGATCTCGATCGCCTGGCACGAGCTGGGACATCTGTCGACCGCGAAGCTCTTCGGCATCCGTGTGCCGCAGTACATGGTGGGATTCGGCCCGACCGTCTGGTCCCGCAAGAAGGGTGAGACGGAGTACGGCATCAAGGCCGTCCCGCTCGGCGGCTACATCCGCATGATCGGGATGTTCCCGCCCGGCAAGGACGGCCGCATCGAGGCCCGCTCCACCTCCCCGTGGCGCGGCATGATCGAGGACGCGAGGTCGGCGGCGTTCGAGGAGCTCAAGCCCGGCGACGAGACCCGCCTCTTCTACACGCGCAAGCCGTGGAAGAGGGTCATCGTCATGTTCGCCGGCCCCTTCATGAACCTCGTCCTGGCCGTGGCGATCTTCCTCGGCGTGATGATGACCTTCGGCGTCCAGACCCAGACCACCACGGTCGGCAAGGTCTCCGACTGTGTCATCCAGCAGAGCGAGAACCGTACGACCTGCGACAAGGGCGACGAGGCGGCGCCCGCCAAGGCCGCGGGCCTCAAGGCGGGCGACAAGATCGTGGCGTTCGACGGCACGCCCGTGGACGACTGGTCCACGCTGCAGGCCGACATCCGCGCCAACCCGGGCAAGGACGTCACCATCACCGTCGAGCGTGACGGCAAGCGGCAGGACCTCAAGACACACCTGATCAAGAACCAGGTCAGCAAGACCGACGGCAACGGCGGCTACGTCGAGGGCAAGTACGTCTACGCGGGCTTCCTCGGCTTCACCCCCGCGTCCGGCATCGTCCAGCAGTCCTTCGGCCAGTCCGTGGACCGCATGGGCGACATGATGGAGAACGGCGTCGAGTCCCTGGTCTCGCTGCCCTCCAAGATCCCCGCCCTGTGGGACGCGGCGTTCGGCGACGGCCCCCGCGCGGCCGACTCCCCGATAGGGGTCGTCGGTGCGGCCCGGGTCGGCGGCGAGGTGTTCACGATGGACATCCCGCCGGAGAACCAGATCGCGATGATGCTGTTCCTCGTCGCGGGCTTCAACCTGTCGCTGTTCCTGTTCAACATGCTGCCGCTGCTGCCGCTCGACGGCGGGCACATCGCGGGCGCGCTCTGGGAGTCCCTGCGCCGCCACACGGCGCGTGTGCTCAAGCGGCCCGACCCGGGCCCGTTCGACGTCGCGAAGCTGATGCCCGTCGCCTATGTCGTGGCCGGGATCTTCGTCTGCTTCACGATCCTCGTGCTCATTGCGGACGTCGTTAACCCGGTGAGAATCTCCTGATCACGGCCCATTTACGGCCTATTTACGGCGGCCGGGCAGGCTTCCTGCCCGGCCGCCTGCCGTTGGGGTGGACATAAGGACGTGGTGTGCTCCGGCCTCAGGGTGTGCCGTAACCTCGAAGGCCCGGAGCCCGCCGATGACGGGACCTTGATCCATACCTTGGGGTTGCACAGCAGATGACTGCGATTTCTCTCGGCATGCCGTCCGTTCCGACCAAGCTCGCCGAGCGCCGGAAGAGCCGGCAGATCCAGGTCGGGTCGGTGGCCGTCGGCGGGGACGCGCCGGTGTCGGTGCAGTCGATGACGACGACGCGTACGTCGGATGTGGGTGCGACGCTGCAGCAGATCGCGGAGCTGACGGCTTCGGGGTGCCAGATCGTGCGGGTGGCGTGTCCCACGCAGGACGACGCCGACGTGCTGCCGGTCATCGCGAAGAAGTCGCAGATCCCGGTCATCGCCGACATCCACTTCCAGCCGAAGTACGTGTTCGCCGCCATCGAGGCGGGCTGCGCGGCCGTGCGTGTGAACCCCGGCAACATCAAGCAGTTCGACGACAAGGTTCGGGAGATCGCCAAGGCCGCCAAGGACCACGGCACGCCGATCCGGATCGGCGTGAACGCCGGCTCCCTGGACAGGCGGCTGCTGCAGAAGTACGGCAAGGCGACCCCCGAGGCCCTCGTCGAGTCCGCCCTCTGGGAGGCGTCCCTCTTCGAGGAGCACGACTTCCGGGACATCAAGATCTCGGTGAAGCACAACGACCCGGTCGTGATGATCGA